>JBDKSB010000005.1 GCA_039683095.1 Acidobacteriota bacterium
ATCGCCGTCGGGCTCGACCCGGTCAACGAGTTCTACGAGAAGGCCCGCGAGTTCGGCCTGACGGCCTTCGCCGCCGGCGACGCCGAGGAGATCGCCGAGGCCTCGGCGGCCATCTTCTCTGGCAAGAGCCGCGGCCTCGAGGTGGCCCGGGCCCGCGGCCGCGCCGTCGGCGACATCTCCCCCGACTGGTACCGGACCGCGGACATCCTGAAATCGAAGCCGGGGACAGTCGTCCCCGAGAGGACGCCCGAGGAGGCGGCCGCGGTCTTCCCGGTCCTCCACTGCAACCAGGAGATCCCCTGCGATCCGTGCACGGCCGTCTGCCCCAATGACCTCATCGAGATGGACGAGACGGACATCCGCCGCCTGCCCTCCTTTGCCGGCGAGAAGGGCGGCAAGGGCTGCTCCGGGTGCGAGAAGTGCGTGGCCATCTGCCCGGGCTTGGCCATCACCCTGGTCGACTACCGCAAGGACGCCGAGTTCCCGACCGTGGCCATTCCCTTCGAGTTTCCCAAGGATCGCCTGAAGCCCGGCGACCGGGCCGTCGTCGAGGACACGGAAGGCCAGCCCCTGGGCGAGGTCGAGATCGGCGCGGTCAAGGCCATCAATGCCAATGACCGGACGGTCATCGTCAAGGTCCGGGCCCCCCGGGCCTATGCCAGGAAGATCGCCGGCCTCCGGATCCAGCCGGCCGGGACGGCCGAGCCCCTGGACCGCTATGTCGAGCGGACCGCGGACGACACGATCATCTGCCGCTGCGAGCGGGTGACGGCCGGCGAGATCCGCCGGCTCATCCGCGAAGGCGTCCGGGACATCAACGAGATCAAGGCCGTGACCCGGGCCAGCATGGGCTCGTGCGGGGCCAAGACCTGCACGCCCCTCATCCACCGGTTGTTCCGGGAGGAGGGCGTGCCCGACGCCGAGGTCGTCGACCAGCCAAAGCGTCCGCTGTTCATGGAGGTCCCGCTGGGGACCCTGGCCGGACTCGGCAGAAAGGATGACGGCCATGACAGCGACTAGGAGCTTCGATGTCATCGTGGTCGGCGCCGGAAGCGTCGGCACTCCGGCCGCCCTGGCCCTGGCCGAGGCGGGCCTCCGGGTCCTCGTCATCGACAGGCTGCCGAGCGTCGGCCAGGGCTCCAACAAGAGGGCCATCGGCGGCCTGCGGGCCACCTTTTCCGACCCGGCCAAGATCCGCCTGTGCCTGCGGTCGCTCGAGATCTTCTCCACCTGGAAGGACCGCTTCGGGGACGATATCGAGTGGTACAAGGGCGGCTACAGCTACGTCGCCTACCGGCCCGAGGAGGAACGGACCCTCAAGGACCTCCTGGTCGGGCAGAAGGCCTCCGGACTCAACATAGATTGGCTCGACGCCCGGTGCCTGCTCGAGGTCATCCCGGACCTCAATCCGAACGGGCTCCTGGGCGGGACGTTCTCGCCCGATGACGGCAACGCCTCTCCCCTCCTTTCCGCGCACGCGTTCTACGCCCGGGCCAGGAAGCTCGGCGCCCGCTTCCAGTTCGACGAGCGGGTCACGGGCCTGGTCGCCGCGGGCGGCCGGGTGGCCGGCGTGCGCACGGACAAGGGCGAATACGGCGCCCCGGTCGTGATCAACGCCGCCGGGGCCTGGGGCGCGGAGGTCGCCGCGATGGCCGGCCTGGACCTCCCGGTCCGGCCGGACTCCCACGAAGGCGCGGTGACCGAGGCCGTGGCCAGGTTCCTCGGCCCCATGGTCGTCGATATCCGGCCGGTGGCCGGCTCGGCCAATTATTACTTCTATCAGCACGCCACGGGGCAGGTCATCTTCTGCATCACCCCGAGCCCGAGCATCTGGGGCACGGACGTCCGCGAGACGAGCTCGTTCCTGCCCATGGTCGCCGGCCGCATGGTCGAGCTCATGCCCCGGCTGAAAAACCTCCGCGTCAGGCGGACCTGGCGCGGCCTCTACCCCATGACCCCCGACGGCTTCCCGATCATCGGCTGGGCCGGCGAGCTCGAGGGCTATCTGCTGGCCGCGGGGATGTGCGGCCAGGGCTTCATGCTCGGCCCCGGCGTCGGAGAGCTCATCGCCCGGCTTGTCCAGGGAACGGCCACGGCGGATGACCGGGAAACGCTGACGTACGTCGACCCCCGCCGCGAATTCAAGGGCCAGGAGAAGCTGACCTAGGCGTCAGGCCTTCCGCTTCTCCGCGATCCAGACGCCCACTCGGACGATGACGGCGCAGGCCGCGAACAGGGTGACCGGCAGGCTGAGCGAAGGCAGGAACGGCTTGAAGCTCCGGAAGAACCTTATCCAGCTGGACCCCTTGAGCAGCGCGGCATGGGCGGCGGCCAGGATGAGCCCCGCATATCCGGCGTAACGCAGGAACTTCCGCCGCGTCCGCCCTCCCATCCGCTCCCGGGCCTGGGCGTTCGAGGCCAGGGCCATCAGGGCGAAGAGGACCAGGGCGACGAGGCCCAGCGCCCCGGCCGGCCCGGCCTCGGCGCCGCTCTCGGCGTGCAGGCCCGCGGCCCGCAGCAGCATGTGGTCGACGAGGCCGTGCGCCAGGCCGATCCAGAATCCCAGCAGCCCGCAGGGCTTGCGCCAGGCCAGGGCCTTCGATGAGCGCCGGGAAAAATAGGAGAACCCGGTCAGGGCCATCGACAGGGCGATCAGGAAAAGCGAAGCGACCGCGAGCGATTTATCGACGAGCGTCAGGTCGAAGCGCCAGACGCCGTCCTTCAGGAATTGGCGGACGAAGTAATAGCCGCAGCCGAACGCGACGGCGGCCAGCCCCCAGGCCAGCGCGCGCCCCCAAAGCCGGCCGGCTTGACCAGGCTCGTTGCTCATCGGGACCCTCCTCCCTTTCATTCCGGGCCAAAGACAAGCTCGCCGAAGAACTCCGGCCGGTGGAAGTCCGGCTTCGGCGTCCCGACCGGGCTCCAGGCCCCGTAATGCGGCAGGGCCGTCTCGTCGCCGCACTTGTAGAAGTTGGCCGCGGCCAGATGGCCGGCGACGATGGCTTCCCCATAGAGCTTCCGGAAGAGCTCGAGCGGGACGTTGTACCAGACCGTCCAGTTGTCGCCGGCCCCGGGCCAGGCCTCGGCGCCGGCGTGGACGGACATGCCAGCCAGGTCCTCCGGCCAAAGGGGGCTCCGATGATCCCGATCGGGTCCGAAAGCGGCCAGAAGGGCCCCGGCCGAGTTCATCTCGAAGTTGACGTAGCCGAGCTTCTTTTCGGGAAAGGCGTCGATGAAGAACTCGACGCAGCTGTCCTTGTAGACCGGGTCCTGGAACTTGGCATAGCGCACCGGGGCCGGCTTTTCCGCGACGCGGAAATGAACATAGAGGAACCGGTCCGACCAGCCCAATTGGGCCTCGACCCGCGGCCGGCAACCGTTCGTCAGCCAGAGATAATGCTCGACTCGAAGCCACGGAAGACGGTCCCAGGGCTCCCCCGCCGGTTCGTCGTAGCCAAAGTCTTCCACCCGCCGGACCGTGTAGGACGGGCGCCCGGCCTGGCCCGTCACTTGGACGTTCCTCCGCAGGCCTGGACGAGCTTGGCGATGGCCTTGACAACGACCAGCTCGGCGTGGGCGGCCGGCTTGGCGGCGTCGGCCAGCGTCCCGGCGCTCTCCTCGACCCAGGCGGCGGGTTGCCCCTCGCCCCTCATGAGATGGCCGAGGGCCTCGAGCCCAAGGCCGCAGGCTTTGGCCAAGCCGAAGGAAAGCGGCTCGATCTCCCGCAACGCCGGCGAGGCGCCCAGGAGCGGAAGCATCAAGGCGTGGTTATCCTTCCAGGCGGTCATCGTGTCGCGGAGCGAGGCGGCCGTGACCGGGTCCCGCCCGGCCAGGAAGCGATCGACCGCCGCGCCGAACCGCCGGGCCGGCATTGACTCGGGGGCGCAGGCATCGACGAAGCGGGTGAAAGGCGACAGGCTGGTGTAGTCGGCCTGGCCGTGCCGGGCGTAGCCCTCGAGAGGCTCGACGGCTTCGGCCAAGACCTTCAGGGGCGAGACATCCGGCCCGCCGGCCAGGCGCCGCAGGAGCATGTCCGCGTTCTTCAGGTGGAGGAGCCCGAGCTCTTCTAGGGCCAGGGATACGACCGGCAGGCGCCGGTACATGTCCTCGACGTTCCGGACTGAGGCCGGGGACCAGAACCGTTCGGCGATGGCCGCCGTCCGCGGCCAGATCCTCGAGTCGATGGTCTCGGGCGTGACCAGCTCGGCCCACATGGTCGCCTCGCCGCCCAGGACGAGGGCCTTCTGCCCGTCGTCGAGCGGCGAGTCCGCGGGCAGCGGATCGTTGAGATAATGGAATTCGGCCGGCTGGCAGAGGTCGATATAGTAGCCGTTGGACAGGATGCCCCGATAGCCCTTTTGGGCCGCCTCGACGAGGGACTTGGGGCCGCGCCAGGACTGGATGACGATGTCGGCCGGCATGCCCGGCTGCAGGATCTCGTCCCAGCCGACCATCTTCTTGCCGTGCCGGGTCACGAGGGCCAGCAGCCGCCGGTTGAAATAGGCCTGCAGCGCGTTGTTGTCGGTGAAGCCGTGTTTCTTTTTAAAAGCCTGGATGGCCGGGTTGGCGTCCCATTGGCGGCCTTCGACCTCGTCCCCCCCGATATGGAGGTAGGGATCGGGGAAGAGCCCGGCCATCTCCTTGAAGAAGGCGTCGAAGAACGGGTAGATCCTCTCGTTGGCCGGGTTGAAGGCCGGGCCGAAGACGCCGAACCTCCGCTCGATCGCGTACGAGCCCGGCGCGCTCGAGAATTCGGGATAGGCGGCGAACCAGCTGGTCGAGTGGCCGGGCAGATCGAATTCGGGCATGACCCGGATGCCGCGGTCGCCGGCGTAATCGACCAGGTCCCGGATCTGGGCTTGGGTGAAATACATGCCGTCCGAACCGAGCTCCTGGAGCCTGGGGAAGACCTTCGATTCCACCCGGAAGCCCTGGTCCTCGGTCAGGTGCAGATGAAGGACGTTCATCTTGACGGCGGCCATGGCATCGAGGTTCCGCTTGATGACTTCGACCGGCTGGAAATGGCGGCCGACGTCTATCATCAGGCCGCGCCAGGCGAAGCGGGGCCGGTCCTTGACGGTCAGGCAGGGAAAATAATAGCCCTTCTCGTCGGCGCTCAGCAGTTGAAGCAGCGTCTCGAAGCCCCGCAGGACGCCGAGGTCGGTCGGAGCGTCGAGCGCGATCCCCGAAGGCTCGACCGTCAGCTGGTAGGATTCGTCCTCTCCGGGCAGGAGCTCACCGGCCCGAACGAAGGAATAGCGGATGCCCCCGGCCGCAGCCGGGAACTGGGAGGCCAGGAAATCCTGCTTGATGAACAGGCCGGTCCGTCCGGCCAGGCGCGACATGAACCGGGCCGCGGCCTTGAAAGCCCGGTCCGCTGGCGCCGCCTTGGCCGGCGGGGCGGCGGCCCGGCCGACGGCCAGGGCTTCGTCGACACGGAAGCGGCCGTCCCGGACGGTCACGCTTTCCGGGACCGGCAGGAGGTCGAGCCAAGCCTCCCCCGGCGCTCGTCCCGCGGCCGAAGCGGCCAGGGCCGGCATGGCGGCAAGGACGCTCAGGACGAGACAGAGGCTGGCGAGGGGCCTCGAGGCGCGACTGATCATAGGAGTCTCCTCTCCGTTCGGGCTCCGACGCCCCTCTTATAGCACAGAGAGGAAGCGGGGCAAAGGCCGGACGCGGGGATCAGTCGCCGATCTTTTCGACGACGATGGTCATGTTCGAGGCCAGGGCGGCGATGCCGCCGACCGCGGCCAGGATGGGCGCCGCGATGGCTCCGACGACCCCGACCGTCAGGGGGATCTCCATGAACGTCTTGCCGTGCTCGTCCTTGAAGATGATGCGCCGGACGTTCCCTTCGTGGATGATCTCCTTGACCTTGCTCAGGACCTCGCCGCCGCTGACCCGGAATTCCTCGAACCTGGCCTTGGAGTCCTTCTTTTCTTCCGTCATGTCGGGCCTCCCTTTGTTCTCCAATTATAGCAGATGCCGCGGCCGGCCGGGGAACGTCCGCCGCCCCTCATCCGGCCCCTCCGCCGCCTCCCCCGCCGCCGCCTCCCCCGCCGCCGCTGAATCCGCCGCCTCCGCCGGAGGAATAATGGGCCGCCGAGGTGCTGGCCTGGTTGATGGACGCGGCCGCGTGCTGGAGGCTGGAAACCATGTGCTCGACCGCGGAGACGTCCATTCCCCCCGGCCGGCCGATGCCCGCGTACCAGGCCGGGGCAACGGCCCGCTCGTCCTTGAGGATCAGGGGCAGCATCTTCAGTATCTTCCTGGCGTGGCCGAAAAGGACGCCGAAGACGAGGTACTGTTCCCAGAGCTTGTAAGCCTCCGGCGGGATCTCCTTGAAATCGGAGAAGTCGCGGAGGAAACGGTCCAGCCCCTTCCAGGCCTCGTTCTCCCGGGCCCAGAACATCGTCCGCCGCATGAGCGTCGGGATCAGGGCCAGGGCCAGGATGAACAGGACCGGGCTGAAGGTCAGGATGGCCACGGGCAGGGTATAAATATAGAAGCGATTTCGGGCCTTGACGCTCTCGGGCTCGAGGAAGCCGAGCGGCTTGCACTCGTCCTTGACCGCCCTGGTCCAGTCCCGGTACCAGGACTGGAACTTCTGTGGGTGCTTCTTCAGGTAATTCTCGAACGCGTCGATGGTGATGGAGGCCCCCGGCGCCATCCGGCCGGCCTGCTCCTCATAGACGAAGCCCAGAAGCGACCGCTCGAAGGGACGCAGGCCGGTCTCGCCCCGTTCCGGGTCCTTTTTAAGGGTCAGGACCGTCTCGACGGCCGCCTTCGAGCCGAACAGGGTCTTCCTGGAGACATTCCGGTCCTCTATCTCGATAACGCCGCGGCGGGCCAGGTCGAACAGCGTCGCCATGAAAGCGGACGTGTTCACGGTCCTCCCCTCGCGCATGAGCGACTGAACCACGGCCGGAGAACGCGCGGCCGGCGGCTCATGGACATAGTCGGGCAGGCCCTCGAAGCGATAGTCCTTGCCGACGGACGACCAGGCCCGGAAAAAGAAGGCCAGCCAGATGAGCGGCCCGGCGATCTGCCAGAGGCCCCAGGCGCCCAAGCCCTTCAGCAGCCGGCGCTCGATCACGGACTTGCGCTCGCGGCGGGCCGCCTCGTCCGCCTGGGCCCGGCGGACCCGGGCGATGGTGTCCTGGACGAAGCCGTCCTCCTCGGCCTTGATTGCGCCCAGGGTCAGCCGGTCGGACGGGACCCCGGCCACGAGGCCGGCCGGCCAGACGACCCGGACCTCGAAGTATTGGCGGGCGGCCAGCTCGGGCGCCGAGAAACGGGCTGTCCGCTCGTCGACGATCTCGGCCCAGCCGGCCAGGGGCCCGTGCCCCCAGACCAGGAGGTCCGACCTCGAGGCCGCCGGCCCGGGCAGGGTCACGGTGGCCCGGACGTTCTGGGCCGGCTTGTCCCAGCCGTCGCCGATGATCTTCCAGTAGAGCTCGGTGACATCGGGATAGCTGGTGATGCCGTACGTGACCCGGTAGTGGATGTGGAAGGTCCGCCTCTCGTCCCGGGCCCGAAACGACCAGCGGGCCGTGATCTCGCCGCCCCGCTCGCTGATCTCGGTCCCGAGAGGCAGGCCCTGTTCGTCCGTCACGGTCAGGCCGGAGATGCCGACGTCGCGGCCGGCCCCGGCGTGCTCCATCCGCCGGGGGATGACGATGTAGGCATAGCTGAAGCTGCCCCGGAAGTCGAAGGTCCGGAACTCGTCGACCGTGAACGAACCGTCCCGCGCGACGGCCACCTCCACCCGGACCTCCGGGAAATGATAATCCTTGTCCGCCGCCGCGGCTGCGGCGGGCGCGAGGACGGCGGCCGGGGCCGCGGTCAGAAAGGCCAGGACGGGGAGAAGGAAACGGGCTCGTCGGCCGTGTCTGTTCATGCGCCTTCCCGTCGACGCCCTAATTGAAACCGGGTCTCGCTCCGCCAACTCATCCGGGAGGTCCTTTCGGCCTAAGTCCCCCTTTTATAGCCCGAGAACGGGGGAGAATGCAAGCGGCGGGAGGCGTCAGGCCGGGGGCTCGCCCCGGCCCCCGAAAATATGGTCCATCAGTGCGAATTCCGTGTCGGGATCCAGGCCGACGAACTGGAGCCCGGCCTCGAAGACCTCGCCGTCGTAGAGGTCGCGGACCCAGCGGACCTCCGCCACGGCCCTGACGCGCCGGCGGGAGCGGCCCAGGGTGATCTCCAGCCGGACCCTGGCCCCGGCCTCGAGGCGGGCCCCGGTCATGATCCGCAGCCCGCCCATGGAGATGTCCCGGGTCAGGGAATGGAAGACGACCGGGGCGCCCGGCCGCACCTCGCCTGTCATCAGCGAGACCACGACCTTGTTCTCTTCGACCAGGCGGACGTCGCGGCGCCGTTCCTTCATCGGCCTGCCCGCGCCTTCGCCTTTCCCGGATCCAGGATCAACGCCCTCTCCCTCATGAAGACAGTCCGGGGCGCTTCAGCCCGTAAGTTTAGTCGATCCGGGCCCCTGGACGATGAACTTTGACATCTTCCCCTTCCGGGACGTAGGATGGGTGCCACTCAACCGCCTGAGGAGGTCGCTCATGGCCGAACGGACACTGCCCGGACTCTTCGAGGAGAGCGTCCGCGCCTATCCCGCCAACGTCCTGATCTGGGAGAAACGATCCGGCCGGTACGAGCCCACGACCTATGCCGGGATGAGAGACCTGGTCCACGCCTTCGCCGCCGGCCTCCTGGCCCTCGGCCTGCGGCCGGGCGACCGGGCCGCGCTCATCGCCGAGGGCCGCCGGGACTGGATCACGGCCGAGCTCGGCATCCTGGCCGTCGGCGCCATCAACGTCCCCATCTCGATCAAGATCGAGGAGCTGAGCGACCTCAAGTTCCGCCTGGCCCACTCCGGCTGCCGGATGGCCGTCGTCTCGCGGTCCCAGCTGGCCAAGCTGCGCCAGGTCCGCGCCGACCTGCCCGATCTCGTCACCACCGTCGTGCTCAACGGCGAGGACGGACTGGGGCCGGAGGAGTCCGCCTTCGAGGACGTGCTGCGGCGGGGCCGGGACCTGCTCGACGCCTCGCCGTCCGCGGTCGAGGCGGCGCTGGCCGGCCTCCGCGAAAACGATCCGGCCAATATCTGCTACACCTCCGGGACAACGGCCGATCCCAAGGGCATCATCCTGACGCACCGCAACTACACGGCCAACATCGAGCACTCCCGGTCCCTGGTCGATTGCCCCGAGCACTACGTCTCCCTGCTGATCCTGCCCTGGGACCACAGCTTCTGCCACACCTGCGGCATCTACACGATGATCAAGAGCGGCGCGGCCCTGGCCGCCGTCGAAGCCGGGCGGACGGGCCTGGAGACCCTCCGCAACATCCCGGGCAACATCCGCGAGATCCGGCCGCACTTCCTCCTGAGCGTCCCGTCGCTGGCCAAGAGCTTCCGCAAGAACATCGAGAAGGGCGTGCGCGACAAGGGGCCCAGGGTCGAGGCCCTGTTCCAGCGGGCCCTGGCCCTGGCCATCGACTACAACGCCGAGGGCTGGAACAAGGGCCGCGGGCTGAAGAAGCTCAGGAAGCCCCTGGTGTCGCTTTACGACAAGCTGCTGTTCCGCAGGATCCGGGAGAACTTCGGCGGCCGCCTTGAGTTCTTCGTCGGCGGCGGCGCCCTGCTCGACATCGAGATGCAGCGCTTCTTCTACGCCCTCGGCATTCCGATGTTCCAGGGCTACGGGCTGAGCGAGGCCTCCCCGGTCATCGCCGCCAACAGCCGGAAGGCCCATAAGCTCGGCTCCTCGGGACGGGTCGCTCCGGCTATCGAGCTGCGCATCTGCGACGACCAGGGCCGGGCCCTGCCGGCCGGACAGACCGGCGAGATCGTCATCCGGGGCGAGAACGTCATGGCCGGCTACTGGAAGAACGACCGGGCGACCCGCGAAACGATCCGCGACGGCTGGCTTTACACGGGCGACCTGGGCTACCTCGACGCCGACGGCTTCCTCTACGTCCTCGGCCGGATGAAGAGCCTGCTCATCGCCGGCGACGGCGAGAAGTACAGCCCGGAGACGATCGAAGAGGCCCTGACCGAGGCCTCGCCCTACATCGACCAGGTCATGCTCTACAACAACCAGTCGCCGTACACGGTGGCCCTCCTCGTGCCCAACAAGGAGGCCGTGCTGCGCTGGCTCAGGGAGAAGGGACTGAGCCCCCACGCGCCCGAGGGCCAGGAGGCGGCCCTGAGGCTGATCCAGGCGGAGATCGACGCCTACCGCGAAGGCGGCCGGCAGGCCGGCCAGTTCCCGGCCCGGTGGCTGCCCGCGGCCGTGGCCGTCCTCGGCGAGGGCTTCACCGAGCAGAACCACCTGCTCAACTCGACCATGAAGATGGTCCGGGGCAAGATCACCGAGGCCTACGCGGCGCGCCTCGAGCGCCTGTTCGCGCCCGAAGCCAAGGATATCGCCAACGCCCAGAACCGGAGGATAATTTCCCGCCTCGGCGACGCCGCCTGAAAATTGACAACCCTCGGCGACTTGCGATATGTAGAAACCTAAAAAAGAGAGGCCTGCCCCGCGGGCCCGCAGGAGATTCGTTCTCCTGCTCCACGACCTAGAAAAGGAGATATCCGCCATGACCAGAAAACCGGCGACCCTCGGGGTCGGCATCATCGGCGGCGGGTTCATCGCCCGCTTCCACATCCGTTCCTGGATCGGCGTCCGCGACGCCGACATCCTGGGCGTTTTCGACCTGGACGCCAAGCGCGCCCGGGAGGCCTGCGCCCTGGCCAAGTCCCTCGCCGTCGGCGACGCCAGGCCTTACGGCTCGATCGCCGAGATGGCCGCCGACCCGCGCATCGGGGCCCTCTGGATCTGCGCCCCCAACTTCACCCGGCTCGAGGTCATGGAGGAGATCGCCCAGGCCGTCGTCAGCGGCAAGGCCGAGCTCGCCGGCGTGGCCTGCGAGAAGCCCCTCGGCCGCAACGCCCGCGAGGCCCGGAAGATGCTCGAGCTGGTCACCAAGGCCGGACTGCTCGACGGCTACCTCGAGAACCAGGTCTTCTCCCCGGCCGTCGTCCGGGGCAAGGAGATCGTCTGGGCCCGCGGCGCGGCCCTGTCCGGGCCGCCTTACCTGGCCCGGGCGGCCGAGGAGCACAGCGGCCCGCACATGCCCTGGTTCTGGGAAGGCACGCTCCAGGGCGGCGGCGTCCTCAACGACATGATGTGCCACTCCGTCGAGGAGGCCCGCTTCATGCTCACGCCGCCGGGCGCCCCGCGGGACGTCCTGACCCCGGTCAGCGTCACCGCCTACACCAATTGCCTCAAGTGGCAGGAACCCAAGTACGCCGCCAGGCTGGCCAAGGCGAGCGGCGGCAAGACCGATTATCTCGAGCGCCCGTCGGAGGACTTCGCCCGGTCCCTGCTGGAGTACAAGGACAGATCGGGCAAGACCCTGGTCGTCGAGACGACGACGAGCTGGTGCTACGTGGGCGCCGGCCTGCGCCTGAGCATGGAGCTCCTCGGCCCCGAGTACTCCATGCAGGTCAACACGCTCGACACCGGCCTCAAGGTCTTCTTCAGCCGCGAGGTCCGGGGCCGGGCCGGCGAGGACCTGGTCGAGAAGCAGAACGCCGAGATCGGGCTCATGCCCGTCGTGTCCGACGAGGCCGGCGAGTACGGCTACACCGCCGAGAACCGCCACATGGTCCGCTCGTTCCTGGCCGGGCGGCGGCCGGAGGAGAGCTTCGCCGACGGCGTCGCCGTGGCCGAGCTGCTCATGGCCGCCTACAAGAGCGCCGAGCTCGGCAAGACCATCCCCTTCCCCTTCAGGGGCCTGGAGAGCTACGTGCCTCCGGTCGCCCTGGGCAAGTGGAACCCCAAAGCCAAGTAACTTCCGAGGAGGACCAAATGACACGCGCCATTTCCGCGATCGCCCTGGCGATCTTCGTCGCGGCGGCCGCCGTTCCGGCCTGCGCCGGGCCGGTCCAGATCCGCCACATCTCCCCCGAGCTCCAGAAAGCCGTCGCCGCGGCGGACTACGCCGCCGTCCGCATCAAGCCCTTTCCCTTCGCCTCGGAGGCCTGGACCTTCCGCAAGTTCACCTTCGCCGAAACGCTGAAGAAGCTCAAGGAGCTCGGCGTCGGCGCCATCGAGGCCTTCCCCGGCCAGGCCCTGGCCGCCGAGTTCCCCGGGGCCAAGTTCGACGAGAACATGACCGACGAGCAGGTCGCCTTCGCCAAGAAGGCCCTGGAAGCGGCCGGCGTCACGCTCTACGGCTACGGCGTCTGCGACATCGGCACGACCGAGGCCAGCATGCGCCGGATGTTCGACTTCGCCCGTAAGATGGGCATCCGCATCCTCGTCTGCGAGCCGGCCGACGACGACTTCACCCTGCTCGAGAAGCTGGTCGGGGAATACAACATCAAGATCGCCATCCATAACCATCCGGCCCCGGCCAAGTACAACCTGCCGGAGACCGTCTTCAGCCACGTCGACGGCAAGGACCAGCGCATCGGCTCGTGCGCCGACAGCGGCCACTGGATGCGGGGCCTGAACGATCCCCGCGAAGCCTTCAAGCTGCTGGCCGGGCGCATCCTCGACGTCCATCTCAAGGACCGCAGCGACTTCGGGACGGCCAAGGGCGTCGACGACGTCGCCTGGGGCTCCGGCAAGGGCTGCCTGCGGGACCTCCTGGCCGAGCTGACCCTGCAGGACTACGACGGCTACCTGACCATGGAGTACGAGAACGAGTCCGAGGTCGGCGACCCGGTGCCGGCCTTCCGCAAGAGCATCGCCTACGTCAGGAGCGTCACCTATTACGAGGGCTACGCCCAGATCCTGCGGCGCGGCGGCGGCGGCTACGAGAAGTACGGCTGGAACCATTATGGCCCGGGCTACTTCGAGTGCGACCCGAAGACGGGCGTTCTCAAGGGCCAGGGCGGCATGGGCCTGCTCTGGTACGGGAAGAAGGTCAGGGACTTCGTCCTCGAGTGCGAGTTCAAGTGCTCGACGCCGACGACGAACTCCGGCATCTTCCTGCGCGTCCCGGACGTGCCGGCGAGCGACGACTACATCTACCACTCGATCGAGATCCAGATCGACGACGCCTCGACCGGCATCCATCACACCGGGGCCGCTTACGACATCGAGGCGCCCAAGGCCATGGCCTCCGCCCCGACGGGCGAATGGAACCACATCCGGATCGAGTTCAAGGGGATGCGCCTCAAGGTCGACCTCAACGGCAAGACGGTGCTGGACTGGCAGGCCCGGCCGGGCGGCAAGGTCCGCGACCTCGCGCCGGAAGGCTATATCGGCCTCCAGAACCACGACAGCCAGTCGCCGCCGTTTTTCCGCAACGTCTTCCTCAAGGAGCTTTGATCGCCGCGCCGGCCCGCGGGATCAGCTGAACCCAAGGAGAATCGCGCATGACCGAGACCCGCAATCCGCGCAACAGACTGTTCCTGATGATGGTCCTGGAGTTCTTCATCTGGGGCGCCTGGCTGCCCCTGATCTACGCTTACCTGCCCAGCCTCGGGTTCACGCCCGTCCAGCAGGCCTGGATCCTGAACGCCTTCCCCATCGCCGCCATCATCGGCATGTTCTTCGGCAACCAGTTCGCCGACCGTCATTTCGCCGCCGAGAAGTTCCTCGGCTTCAGCCACCTCGTCGGCGGCCTGGCCATGCTCGGCCTGGGCTTCAGCCGCGGCTTCTGGCCGTTCCTGATCCTGATGTGGCTGCACTGCCTGTTCTATGTCCCGACGAACTCGATCGCCAACTCGATCGCCTTCGCCAACATGAAGGACCCGCAGAAGGAGTTCGGCCTCATCCGCATGGGCGGCACCCTGGGCTGGATCCTGGCCGCCTGGCCGTTCACCTTCATCCTGGTCGACTGGGCCCGGGTCAGGGCCGCCGCGCCACGGGGCGCGGTCGCCTGGATCGGCACGGTCCTGGGCTCCGGGCTCACCGGCCAGGCGCTGAGGCAGGCCACGCGCTGGACCTTCATCGTGGCCGGCGTCGCCTCTCTGGCCCTGGCCGCCTTCAGCCTCCTCCTGCCCCACACCCCGCCGAAGAAAAAGAGCGCCGGCGCGGCTAACGGGACGGAGCGCTTCGCCTGGCTGGAGGCCTTCAAGCTCCTCAAGAGGCCCTTCGTCCTGATCCTGTGGCTCATCGCCTTTATCGACGCCTTCGTCCACAACCTTTACTTCAACTGGACCGGGACCTTCCTCGGCTCGGCCCGGGCGGCCGGCGGCGTGGGCATCCCCGGCAACTGGATCATGCCGGTCATGAGCCTGGGCCAGGTCTCCGAGCTCCTGACCATGCTCGTCCTGGGCCTGGTGCTGAAGAAGCTGGGCTGGCGTTTCACGATGCTCATCGGCATCCTGGGACATGCCGCCCGGTTCGCGGTCTACGCCTTCTTCCCCTCCCAGCCCTGGATGATCGTGGCCATTCAGATCCTGCACGGCATCTGCTACGCCTTCTTCTTCGCCACGGTCTATATCTTCGTCGACACCTATTTCCCCAAGGACGTCCGCTCCAGCGCCCAGGGCCTGTTCAACGTGATGATCCTCGGCCTGGGCGTCCTGGCGGCCAATTCCCTGGGGCCTTGGCTGCTCCAGTCGGTCTTCACCTCCGCCGGGGTGACCAACTTCAGGACTATGTTCCTGATCCCCTGCCTGACCGCGCTAGGCGCCGCGGTCCTGCTGGCCGTGGCCTTCCGGCCCCCGGCCGTTCCGGCGCCGGCGGAAGAACCCGGGAAATAGGACGGTGGCGGATCCGCAAAAAAGCAACGGCGGGGCCACCCGGGTGGGTGGCCCCGCCGATCGATAGGTCCGCGCTCTCTTTTAGAACCCGGGACTGATGCTCAGCTGAAGGTGCCAGCCGCGCACCGGCCGGTCCATGGGATAGACGTAGTTCAGGCCGAGGACGAGTACGCCGAAGAGATTGGTCCGGACGCCGACGCCGTAGCTCCGCACGGGCTTGCGGTCCCCGCCCGCGAACCAGGGCTTGACCAGCTTGGGATCCTCTCCGATCACGTTCCCGGCGCTGTCGTAGACGTAGCCGCCCCACCAGTAGTTCGGAGCCGAGGCGTAGGCGATGCCCCAGTCGAAGAAGCCGAAGGCCTCGAGCGGCCAGGCGCCGTAGTAGCCCTTGCCCAGATGAAAGAGCCCGAGCAGGGGGAAGCGCACCTCGACGTTGGCCACCATCATCCGGCTGCCGTAGAGCCGGCTGAAATCGAAGGCTTTGGTCGGATCGCTGTTGTAGGTGGACAGCTCGGCGGTGGAGATCGAATCGTAGCCGCGGACGAGGTCCCAGTAACCGATGTAGAGCGGGTAGAACCGGGTGTCCTCGGAATCCTTGCCGTACCGGCCGTAATGCATGGCCCGGAAGGCCAGGGTGAAGGGCCTGACCGGCATGATATACTTCCGGAAATCCGCCAGGGCAGTCATGAACGTCACCCCGCCGACGGCCGGCGACAGCTGGACGCCGAGGTTCTGCCCCAGGATCGGGCTGGTCGCGCCGAATATGCCGGTGTCGTAGAAATAGCTGCCGGTCAGATAGCCGTAGCCCAGGCTCGCCGGCATGTCGTTCGGGTGGGTCTTGCGATAGTCGACGAGGTAGCCGCTCAGGTCATAGATCCTCTCGTAGACCGAATGCTGGAAATCCTCGAGCCGGCCTCCGGCGCTGAGCTGGAAGCGGCTGACCTGGCTGAGCGGGTAGGAGCCGAACACGGAGGCGTCGTAGTTGATCAGCCGGTAGACGTCCTCGACCTCGTGGTAATAGCCGTCCCCTCCCGCGGCCGGGTCGCTGTACATGAAATAATAATAGGAATAGGGATAGACGATCCGCTGGAGGGCCGAGCCCCAGTTGAGCCGGCTGCGGTTGTTTAGGTAGGCCACGACGCCCGAAGTGTCGACGAGCCGCGTGCCGGTGAAGGCGGTGGTCACGACCGTGTGGTACCCGAGCATGTCGCTCCAATAGGCGGCCACGCCGCCCGCCCCGTAGGTCCCGTAGCGGTCCACGCCGATGGCGATGCTCGGCGGCATGACGTAGTCGAGGCTGAGCTTGGGCTTATAGGGGACGACGGCGAACGCGGTATCCTTGGGCAGGCCGAAGAGCGGGTTCTTGAGCAGGCCCAGCAGCGAGCCCTCGGGCTCCTTGCGCGGGGCGAGGACGGCCGGGTTGCGCTCGAACTGGGCCAGGAAGGTCTGGCCCTCGAGGACGGCCGGATCATCGACCGCGTAGACCGTGTAATAGCCCCCCTGGTAGCCGGAGAAGACCAGCCGGCCCGTGTTCAGGGCGACGGAGATGGACGGGCTGAGATCGGTGATCCCGGAGACGCCGGTGTAGAGGTTGGAGACCTGGACGATCTTGGCCGAGGCGACGTCGATCTTGTAGAGATCGGTCTTGCCGCTCTGGTCCGAGAGGAAATAGAGCGCCCGGGAATCGGCCGTCCACTGGGGGTTGATATTCTTGCCCGAGGGGAAGGCCAGGAGCTTCTGGACGCGGCCAGACTCGACGTCGAGAAGGGCCAGCTCGTACCGGCCGACGTCGACCCAATCGAGGTTGCTGGAGAAACGCTCGGTGACGAAGGCGATCGTCTTGCCGTCCGGGGACCAGACTGGCTGGAGGTCGCCGTAGATGTCCCGGGTCATCTGCTTGAGGATGTTGTCCTGAAGGTCGTAGATGAAGATGTCCGACACGCCCCCGGCCAGCCCGGTGAAGCAGACGTAGCGGCCGTCGGGCGACCAGGCCGGGCTGAGGATCTCGGCCAGCTCGTTGAAGCGGATCTCCCGCTCGATCTTGTCCCTCTTCATGTCGATGATGGTCAGGACCGGGCGGCCGTTGGTCACGCCGCCGAAGACGAACTTGTCGCCCTGGAAGTCCCAGGACCCGGCCGACTTGATGAACTGGATGCTCTCGAAATGGGGGTCGACGGCGGTCGAGACGATCTTCCTCCGGACCTTGCCGCTGTCGGCGTCGGCCAGGTAGAGATCGACCGAGAACAGGTCCCGGCTGGACAGGAAGACGATGGACTTGCCGTCGGGGCTGATGGACGGGGCGATGTTATAGGGGTTGCTCTCGGTGCCTTTGAACAGGGGCTTGCCGAACTTGTCCGGGGCCTGCGTCTTGTCCCCCAGAGGGTCATAGGCGGCCTGCATGGACTTGTGCCAGTCGTCGGAGAGCGTCTTGATCTTGACCCCGAGGACGCTCTCCAGGATGACCTCGTAGTCACCCGAGCGCCCGACCGACTTCATCATCTTGCCGATGACCTCGTCGCCCCAGCGGCCGGCGATGTAGGCCCAGACGGCCTGGCCCCAGCGATAGGGGAAGTACTTGTAGGAGTTGTCGAGCTTCTTGAGCGCGGGCAGGTCCTTGCGGCGGACGGCGTCGCGCATCCACATCGAGGTATTGGGGTCGACCGGGCCGATGGAAAGGTACTCGGCCATGCCCTCGATGAACCAGAGGGGGATGCGCAGCGAGGCGTCGTTGCCCCGGGCCTGGTCGGAGTGGCCCTGGGCCATGATGTCGTACTGAAAGGCGTGGACGAGTTCGTGGCCGATGACGTGATCGGTCTCGGCCAGGGAAGCCCCGTAGGGCAGGACGACGCGCCGCTTGAAGGATTCGGTGACGCCGCCGGTGCCCTCCCCCAGGAGCTCGGGGATGACCGTGGTCTGCTGGAACTCCGGGCTGCTGGCATAGAGGACGAGCGGCTGGCGGCCCTTGAGCTCGTGGTTGAACATCCGGGACAGGCGCGCGTACCAGCGCTCGGCCATCAGGCCCGCCATCTTGACCGTCTCCTCGTCCTGGAGGTAGAAGTAGACGTCGAAGTGACGGGTCTTCATGATCTTGAAGTTGAACTTGTTGTATTGGACCTTGTTCCGGCCGTACCACTGGGCGTGCAGCCCCGTAGCCCCGTTCCCGGCCAGGATACCGGCCAGGATCAGGCCGGCCAGCGTTTTCGTCAGGCGGCATTTCCGCATGGGAGGTCTCCTTCGCTGAACGGATTCCGAGGGAAGATGCGACTCATTGCTTATACCCTCCCGGACGGGAGGCCGTGGTCCGCGCATAGGTCGAAACTCCTTTCGACCCCTTTCCGCCGATATCTTAGCAATAATGACGATGCCTGTCTATATGGTCCAAACGCGCCCGCCCCGGCCCGCGTTGCGGGACCGGCCGAACCGTCGGGCGGATATTCGAGGCAGTTGACCGGGCCGCGGGAATTCCTGTAAGATGCGGGACTGAGCATGACGATACAGATCCTGGCGATACTGGCGATCATGATCGCGGCCTACGCCGCGGCCAAGGCGGCCAAGCTGTCCGTCGAGATCGGCATGTTCGCCGCCGCCCTGGCCGGCGGGCTGGCCGGGGCCTTCCTGAAAACGCCGCCGATCGGCCAGCTGGGCCGCCACCTCGTCGAGGGATCGATCACCTACCTCGACGTCATGCTCGTCTTCTTCACGGCGACTTTCTTCATGGCCGTCGTCAACGAATCTGGCGGCGTCGTCTACGCCGTCCGGGCCACCCTGCGCGCCTTCGGCCGGCAGAGGGTCCTGGCCCTCCTGGCCCTGATGATCATCGTCCTCATCCCCGGGGCCCTGACCGGAGCGGGCAGCGTCTCGCTCCTCGTCGTCGGGGCGCCCGTGGCCATGGCCCTCGGCCGCCTGGGCATCCCGCCCAAGCGCGTGGCCGCCATCCTGTTCATCTGGGCCGGGCTGAGCGCGGCGGCCCCGCCGGTCAACATCTGGGCCATGATCCTCTGCGCCGGCACGGCCATTCCCTACGTCGGGTTCGAATTCACCCTGGGCATCCCGGTCCTCATCCTGGGCGCCTTCACCGCGCTCGTCCTGGGCCTGAAAAAGGACCCGGCCGCCGCGGCCGGCCCGGCCGAGCTGCCCGAGGCGCCCGCGGGCATGACCTGGTGGCGCGTGCTCGTCCCCTTCCTCGTCTTTTTCGGCCTGGTCGCGGCCTACCGGATCTGGCCCTTCGGGACGCCCATCTTCGGCCTGGCCCTCGAGTTCGTCCTGTCGGCCATGGCCGCCATCCTGGTCAGCCCGAGGCGGCTCGACGTCCTGGGGCTGGCCCGCGACACCGCCAAGAGGCTCCTGCCGCTCCTGGCGACCACCGCCGTCGTCGGCATTCTCCAGCAGATCATGACCGCGACCGGGGTCCGCGGCCTGGTGTCGTTCGCCGTGATCTCGACCCCGCTCGTGCTCCTGTTCTTCCTCCTGCCGATCATCATCCCCTACTCCGAGGGCGTCCTGACCTACGGCGCGGCGGCCATCATCGGCATACCGCTCATCTGGTTCCTGGATTCGATCGGCTACCATGCCACGGTCGTCATCGCCGGGCTCAGCCTGCTCTGGCCGCTCGGCGACGGCCTGCCGCCGACCGCCCTGATCGGCCGGCTCAGCACGATGGTTTCCGGCTACAAAGGCTCTTACCGGGACTTCCTGAAGGCCGCCTGGCTGCCCTGGGCGGTCATCACGGCCGCGGCCATGGCCATGATCATCTTCAGCTCGAAGCTGGCTTTCCTGGTCAAGTGGAGCATGTAGGAGCGAGGCAACGCCGATGATCATCATGATCGCCTACTATCTCCTGACGGCCTTCCTCCTGGCCATGGTCGTCTGGAACTTCGTCAGGGAGAAGGAACGCCGCCAGGACCTGGTCTTGTACGTGCTCGTGATGATCCCCCTGATCCTGCGGCTGCTCCGGTGGAAATGAGCGAGGACGGCATGACGAAGGACGCAAGGATCAAATCGGCCCTGGCCGCCGCCGCGGCCGCCCTCGTCGTCTGGGGCGGCCTGCCCCTCGTCCGTCACCGGCATTTCGACGTGCCCGTCGTCAAGGGCCCCGGCGTCACCGCGGTCCGCCGGCTGAGCGAGTTCTCCCCCGGCCTCAAGGGAACGGCGGCCGACACGAACGTCTATGTTCTCGAAGGCCGGGCCCCCGGCGGCAAGGCCCTGCTCATCGGCGATACGCATTCGAACGAACCCGAGGGCATGCTGACGGCCGTCATCTTCGTCGAGAACGCCGTGGTCGAAAAGGGCACCCTTTACGTCATCCCCTTCTTCAACAACAGCGGCAGCCGCAACACCCGGGCCGGCGACGGCTACCCCCTGTACTTCGACGTCGCCACGGACTGGGGCGCCCAGCGCTTCCGCTTCGGCAACCGCGACGCCTCGCCGCTCGACCAGTGGCCCGACCCGGACGTCTACATCCATTATCCGGAGCGCCAGCTCCTGTCCTACATCGACGTCCGCAACACCAACCGGACCTGGCCCGGCCGGGCCCGCGGCCCGCTGATGGAGCGGGTGACCTTCGGGGCCATGGAGATGATGCGGCGCGAGAAGATCGACGTGGCCGTCGACATCCACGGGGCCGAGACCATGTTCCCCGTGACCAACTGCATCGTCGCCCCGGAGAGATCGGTCAAGATCGCCACCCTGGCCTCCCTGACCGTCAAGGCCGCGGAGGGCTTCGACAACCACGTCGAGCCTTCGCCCGCCGGCTTCCGCGGCCTGTCCCACCGGGAGATCGGCGACTACAGTTCGACCCTGCCGTTTCTCCTGGAGGCGCCCATCCCCTTCCTCGACCAGCCGACCGGGCCGAAGACGGTCAAGCTCCTCCTCGACGGCAGGGACCCGTTCCTGCTGCGCCTGTCGAAGCAGAAGAGGCTGTTCGTCCCCTACGACGAGAGCGGCTGGCCGCTGGAGAAGAGGGTCGGGCAGAACCTGTCCGTGACCCTCGAGATATTCCGCCAGTTCTCGAAGAAATCCGCCGACCGGCCGATCGCGGTCCGCGGCGTCCCCCGCTACGCCGACGTGGTCAAGGCCGGGGTCGGGCATTTCCTGGCCGACCCCGCCAAGGCCCCGGCCGGCGGGGTGGTCCTGAATTGATCGGGCCGGCCCCGCGGGCCGCCCTGGAGGTATCCGTCATGTTCAGCAAGCGAACGCTCCCCGCCCTGCTCGCCGTGGCCGCGGTTCTCCTCGCCGCGGGCGGCCTGTCCCTCGAACGCTCCCGCGCCCAGGCCGTTCCGAACGCCGTCGACCCCGCCTCCGAGGCCTGCACCGTCATCATGGTCGGCAAGGACGCCTCGACGGACGGCTCGGTCATGAGCACCCACGCCGCCGACTGCGGCGTCTGCGACTTCACCTGGCGCCATGTCCCGGCGGCCGACCACAAGCCGGGCGAGATGAGGCGGCTCTACAACATCGACCAGATCCGGACCTGGCCGCCGTCCGAGGGGGGCAAGTGGGCCGCGGTCCTCAA
The DNA here is from genome assembly GCA_039683095.1 of Acidobacteriota bacterium. Classification (NCBI taxonomy): domain Bacteria; kingdom Pseudomonadati; phylum Acidobacteriota; species Acidobacteriota bacterium. The sequence continues at coordinate 21,246 of JBDKSB010000005.1, forward strand.
GGACCCGACCGCCGTCGAGATCCCCCAGCCCGCCCGCACCTACGCCTACCATCACTCGATCTTCGGCTACATGAACGACCAGCAGCTGGCCATCGGCGAGTCGACCATCGGCAACGTCCGCAAGATCGGCAACCCGACGCCGACGCCGGCCACCAACATCTCCATGCTGACCCTCCTGGCCATGGAGCGCTGCCGGACGGCCCGCGAGGCCATCCAGCTCATGGGCTCGCTGGCCGAGAAGCACGGCTACGGCTACCATGACGGCGGCGAGATGCTGGCCGTCTCGGATCCGAAGGAGATCTGGGTCTTCGAGATCATGCCCGTCGGCCCGCTCTGGACGCCCGAGAGCGGCAAGCCCGGCGCCGTCTGGGCCGCCCAGCGCGTCCCCGACGATCACGTCGCGGTCTGCACCAACGAGTCGATCATCGGAGAGCTCGACCTCAAGGACCGCGACTACTTCATGGCTTCGGCCCAGGTCGAGTCCTACGCCGTCGAGGCCGGCCTCTACGATCCCAAGTCGGGCAAGCCCTTCAGCTGGAAGAAGGCCTATTCGCCGACCGAGGGCAGCGCCGCCAGCACCGGCGGCCGCCGCTCGCGGACCTGGCGCTTCTACGATCTGGTCGCCCCGTCGCGGTATTTCAAGCCCGAGACGCCCAACATGGACTTCCCCTTTTCGGTCAAGCCGGACAGGAAGCTCTCGGCCCAGGACGTTATGGCCCTGACCCGGGACAAGTCCGAGGGCTCGGTCTTCGACCCCGTCCTCGGCCTGCGCGGCGGCCCGTTCAAGAACCCGAATTACTACAAGGGCACGCGGCTCATCAGCGTTTCCAACGTCGAATACACGACCCTGACCCAATGCCGGTCCTGGCTGCCGGCCCCGATCGGCGGGCTGGTTTGGGTGGCCCTGGGCGCCCAGGACACGTCCTGCTACATCCCCCTCTACGCCGGGGCCGCCGCCGTCCCGGCCTCGTTCACGTTCGGCGACCATTTCGTGCTCGACCGCCGCTCGGCCCGCTGGGCCTTCGACTACGTCGATTTCCATGCCCAGGTGGCCTACAACGCGGCCATCCAGGACGTCAGGGTTGCCCGCAAGACCTGGGAGGACGGGGCCTTCGCCAAGGTCGCCGAAACCGACACCCGGGCCGCCGAGATCTACAAGCGCAGCCCCAAAGAAGCCCTGAAATACGTCACCGGCTTCACCCTCAACAACGCCCAGAGCGTCGTCGACGCCTGGTGGAAGCTCGGCGACGACCTGTGGGTCAAGTACAATCACCTGGCCCTCTACGACGCGGAGAAGCGGCGCAGCGGCCGCATCCCGACGGCCAGCCCGGAATGGTGGAACAAGGCCGTCCGGGCCTTCGACGTCCTGAGCGAGCCCGAGGTCCAGAGATAGCCCTCTGGCGGGCAGAAAGGAGCGCACCATGAAGACGAAACATCTGGCGGCCGTAAGCCTGGCCCTGGTCCTGGCCTTCGCCCTGACCGGCCGTACGGCGCCGGCCCGGGAGCGGGAGGCGGCCGACACGGGCATCGCGGCCGGCGCCGGCGAGGGTTGCACGGTCATCATCGTCGGCAAGGAGGCCTCGACCGACGGCTCGGTCATCACCACCCACACCTGCGATTGCGGCATCTGCGACTGGACCTTCCGCCGCGTCCCCTCTGCCGACCACAAGCCCGGCTCGACCCGGAAGCTCTACCACGTCTCCCAGTACCGGACCTGGCCGCCGGCCGAGGGCCTCAAGTGGGACCTCATCAAGAAGGACTACGCCGGGATCGACATCCCCGAGGCGCCCCACACCTACGGCTACATCCATGGCAGCTTCGGCTACATGAACGACAAGCAGGTGGCCATCGGCGAATCGACGATCGGCTGCCAGGCCAAAATGGTCAACCCGACCCCGGCCGCTAAGCTCGACCTGACCATGCTGACGCTCCTGGGCATGGAGCGCGGCGGCACGGCCCGCGAGGCCGTCCAGGTCATGGGCCAGCTCGCCGAGAAGTACGGCTACGGCTTCCATGACGACGGCGAGATGCTGGCCGTGGCCGACCCGAAAGAGGTCTGGATCTTCGAGATCATGCCCGTCGGCCCGCTGTGGACCCCCGAGAGCGGCAAGCCCGGCGCCGTCTGGTGCGCCCAGCGCGTGCCCGACGACGAGGTCAGCGTCTGCCCGAACGAGTCCCGCATCGGCGAGATCGACCTGGCGAACAAGGATTTCTTCATGGCCTCGCCGAACGTCGTCTCGTACGCAGTCGAGAACCGCTACTACGATCCCAAGAGCGGCAAGCCCTTCAGCTGGAAGCGGGCTTACTCCCCCGTCGAGGGCAGCGCGGTCAGCACCAACGGCGGCATCCAGCGCCTGTGGCGCTTCTTCGACCTGGTCGCGCCGTCCAAGAAGATCAAGCCCGACACGCCGAACATGGACCTGCCGTTCTCGGTCAAGCCGGACAGGAAGCTGTCGGTCCAGGACGTCATGGACATGACCCGCGACCGGAGCTACGGCACGCCGTGGGACCCGCTCAAGGGCATCCGGGGCGGACCGTTCAGGAACCCCAATTACTACAACCGCCGGGCGCCGCGGGTCATCGACGACGGCCGGGCCGAGTACACGACCGTCACCCAGAGCCGGGCCGGCCTGCCGGACCCGATCGGCGGCCTGGTCTGGATCTCATTCGGCTCCCAGGACACGGCCTGCTACATGCCCTTCTACGCCGGGGTGACGGAGATCCCCAGGTCGTTCAGCGTGGGCGATCACTGGACCTTCAGCCGGGATTCGGCCCGCTGGGCCTTCGACTACACCGACTTCCATGTCCAGGTGGCCTATTCCGAGGCCGTCAAGGACGTCCAGGCGGCCCAGGCCAAGTACGAGCGCGATCTCGTCGCCCGGATAGGCGAGATCGACCAGCAGGCCCTGGCCCTGTACAAGAAGAAGCCGGCCGACGCGGTCAGGTTCCTGACCGGCTTCTCGCTCAACAACGCCCAGACGGTCGTCAACGCCTGGTGGAAGCTCGGCGACGACCTTCTCGTCAAGTACAACCGGCTCTACCTCTACGACACCGAGAAGCGGAACTATGATCGGAGCAAGCCGGCCCTGCCCGAGTGGTGGAAGAAGGCCGTCCGGGCCATGGATATCCTGATGGAGCCGGACAAGAAGTAAGCCGGAAAAAAAAGGAGACCTGTCATGAACAAGAGATTTTTATTCGGCCTGGTCGCCGCGGCGATCCTGGCCGTTTCGATCCCCGCCGCCGGTCAGACCGCCGTGCCCAAGGTCGGGTTGCCCGTCCTGACCACCTCGGCCGGCCAAAGCACGGCCGTGACCACCCTCAACATCGTCCTGGACGAGGCCGGCGTGCCCTACGACTACTGCGACGTCCCCACGGCCGAGATGGTGGCCGACGGCGTCGGCCTGGGCGGCCGCGAGTCGGGCCCCGGCTTCCACATCGAGAGCACGATCGACCAGGCCAGGATCCCGGCCCGCACGCCCTACAAGGCCGTCATCTTCGCCATCGGGGCCAGCCTCAAGGGCATGGGCGCCTCCGGCCTGACCCTGGACAGCGAAGAAGCGCGGCTGAAGAAGGTCATCGAGTCCTGCAAGCAGAAAAAGATATTCGTCCTGGCCGTGCACATCAGCGGCGAGTCCGGCCGCGGCCCGGCCGGCAGCGACAACGAGCGGATGATCGACGCCGTCGCTCCCTTCGCCGACTACATCGTCGTGACCAAGGACAGCAATAAGGACGGGCGCTTCACCAAGATCGCCCAGGCCAAGAAGATCCCGATCAGCGAGATCGACTACGCCCTGGGGCTCGTGGACATCGTCAAAAATATGTTCCAATAAGGCCGCCTGACCGGGGGGAGGCTCTCCTTCCCCGGCCCGGCCGGGGTTCTCAGCGGACCATGCCCAGTGCGGCGGCGGCCGAGCCTCCGAGCCCGATAAGCAGGCGCGATCCCGACGGCGCGAAAGCGATGTATTTGCCTTTGCCGTCACGGTAGACGGCCGCGGGGCCGGCCGCCTCGAAGCGGTCCGTCGAATCGAGGGAGGCCTTCAGTTCGGTCCAGGCCGCCGCGCAGGCTTCTTTCGCGGCATATTCCAGGGCGATCAGGGATGATCCGTTCTCGTAGTCTCCCTTGACGCCTTCCTTGAAGGCCAGGCCGCGCGCCGTATACAGGGAATAGACGTTGTTGAGGCCCAGGAGCCCCCTTATGTACTTGACGCTTCCGGGCTTGAGGCCAGCGGGCGGCAGGGCCGCGACGATCGCGGGAGGATCGGCCTTGTCCGCGATCCCGGCGTCGACGGCCCCGGCCAGGGCCTGAAGGCCGGCCAGCGTCCCGGGCGCTTCGTCGAAACCGGTCAGGGTCACCAGCGAGCGGCCCTTCCAGAAGTTCAGGTAGTAATCCTCTAGGTCGCCGCCCGCGCCGAGGGGGACGCTCTTCCCCTTGCCCGACCGCTTGAACGTGTAGATGCCGAAGGCCGCGGCCGGGTCCGACATTTCGAAGATCTCGAGGGAGACGGACTTGCCCGCGGCGTCCCTGTAATCCTGGACGACGACCCGGCGGAAGCCGTATTCCTGATAGATCTCGGCGCCTCCGTCGATGTAGGTGTAAAGGTCCTCGCCGGCGAATTCCTGGGGGTCGCCGTCCCGGTTCCAGCCCGGGACCGCCCCGCTCGCCGGGAGGAGCGCCCGAAGGGTTTCCTGACCGCCCGAGCCGGTCAGGGCGCCGCCGGCAACGAGCGCTCTCCGTCCGGTCTCAGCCCCTGACAGGGCCGCGGCGGCGCCAAGCAGAAGGACCAGGGCCGCCGGGCCGAGACGTCGCTTTGACGAACGGGCTCTTTCCGGCCTCGCGCCCTCAGGCATCAGACCCGGGCCTCCCTGATCCCTTTCTTGCCCGGCTCGATCCGGCCCAGCCCCTGTTCCGCCCCGCGCCTGATGTGGACGATGTCCGCGGGCTTGAGCCCCCAGAGCGAGGCGCAGTACGCGTCGACGGCCACCCGGTCGGCGCCGGCCACGACCTTGTGCGGCTTGATCATCTCGCCGGGGCCGAAGGGGCCGTTGGTGACGATGAACTCGGTCGCGTCGACGATGTTGAGGGCCGGCTTGACCGCCTTGTTCAGATCGACGATGCATTGGTCGAGGTGAGCGATGTCGTCGGGATCGGTCTTCCAGTTGGGCTTGTGGAAGGTCCTGTTGCACCCCGGCGAATTCAGGCCCATGAGGTTCTTCATCGTACCGGTGAACTTGTTGCCGGCATGGTCCTTGGCGATCGGCATGTTGATGAGGACGTCGTGGTCGTAAAGGACGGCCAAAATGCGGGCCTCCTTGAGGGCCACGCCTCCCGGGACCGGGACCGGGTTGAAAAGGGACTCGTCCTTCCCGAATATCTTCAGTCCGGCGCCCTCGGCGTCCAGGACGGCCTTGAGCCCGGCGTCGTCCCACTGCTTGACCGTTTGCCAGCTCAGGCAATCGACCTCCGCAGCGCCGGCCCGGCGGCAGAGCCGGATGACCTCGCGCAGGATCTCGGGCTTGGTGAACGAGCCCGGGTGACGGCTCTGGACGTTCGGCAGCAGGGCCACTTTCGCTCCCTTGGGCACGAACTTCCCGATGCCGCCCAGGAGGTCGACGGCCTTGGCGGCCGCTTTCCCGAAATCGTCTCCGGCGGCCACGCCGACGACCGGCGCCGTCCGCCCGCCGCCCGCCGCGAGGGCTCCCAGCGGCTTCCCCAGCGCCAGCGCCAGGCCCGCCCCGGCCTTGAAGAACTCGCGTCGTCCGATCGTCCGGCTCATGTCGCCTCCTCGTTGGTCTTTGTCGGAAGCAGGCATTCTCTCATACCGCCGGCCGGCGCGCAACGGGGCCCGCCCCGGTCACGGGACGAGGGCCAGGGCCGCTGGCTTCGCCCGGCCGAGTGTGATAGAAGAAGCTCGTCAGGAGGACTCCGATGAAAGACCGCCCGTCCCGCCGTTGCCGGCTTCAGGTCACGACCGCCGCCGCCCTGCTCGTCCTGCTGGCCCTCGCCCCGGCGCTCCGGGCCGCGCCCCGCGGCCGCTACCTGGCCTACGCCCGGGCTTCCGCCGACTGGACCTTCGCCCACAAGGCCGATATCCTGGAACAGTGGCGCAAGTCCTTCGATCCGCTCAACGTCTTCGGCTACCGGGCCCCGGGCGGGCTCCTGGAGATGGCCGTGATCTACGCTTATCTCTACGAGACCGAGAAGAAGCCCGAATACGCCGCCCGGGCCAAGGAGGTCCTCCTGACCTACGGCGATTACCGGTCCGCCTATCCAGAATCGTCGGTCCGGCTCCGCTCGGACTACGCGGACGGCGTCCCGGCCTTGTCGGATTTCTTCACGGTCATGCGCTACATCCGGGCCTACGACGCGCTGCGCCGCCTCGGGCGCCTCTCCCCGGCCGAGGACAGGACGGCGGCCGGCCTCATAGCCGGTAGCATGCGCTACCTGCTCCGGACCGCCGAATGGGGCCCGATGAACCGGTCGGCCCTGCGGGCCGAGTCCCTGGCCTGGGCCGTCCGGGCCCTGCCGGACCACCCGGACAGGCCGCTTTGGGAGATGCAGCGCCGGGCCCTGGGCGACGACAACTGGGGGAACTGGGAGATCGAGGACGCCACGATCTATAACGGCGTCTGGCTCTATTCCCTGATGGGATACGCGGACGCCCTGAACAGGATGAAGGACCTTTTCGCCACGCCCGAGATGTACTATTACGCGTCCTATTATCTCAATCTCCTCTCGCCGGCCGGCCTCGTGCCCGATTTCGGCGACGCCAACTGGACCTCGAACTGGGCCCACTTCCTCGTTTATTTCGAGGCTGCGGCCGCCGCCCTGAAGGACCCCGGCCTCAAGTGGGCGGCGGAGACCATCGCGGCCAGGTTCGTCGATCTCTCCAAGCCGACCAGCGCCGGGCTCGGGGCCATGCTCCTCGACGCCTATCGCTGGGGCACGGATGCGGTCAAGCCGGCCGCGCCGACGGCCCTGTCCATGGAGGTCCTGGAAGACGTCCAGGGCAAGAAGATCGTCTTCCGCAACGGCTGGTCGCCCGCGTCGAGCTATGCCCTCCTCAATTACCGCGACGAGGGCGACGGCGGACTGAACTTCCGCGACTACCTGCGGGACACCATCCCGGTCGAGGAAGAGAAGATGACCCATGGCCACGCCGACGAGAACAGCCTCGTCCTGCTCATGTCCGGAGGCTCGGTCCTGCTTCACGACGGCGGCTATCGCGATTACATGCCGTCGGGGCCGTACGGCGCCTACCGCCAGGACTACTTCCACAACCGCCTCTGCGTCCGGCCGGAGAAGATCTTCTGGGGCCAGAAGCAGGGCGAGTTCCGCTACAGCGTCCGGGACGCCGTGGCCGGCCAGCCGCTCCTCGAGTTCATGCGCGACGCCGGCACGTACCGCCAGGTCCGGACCCGGAAGGTCGATTTCCTGACCTTCGACGACTTCGACTACAGCCGGACCCGTCTCATCGACGACGGCTGGGGCTACCAGGCCGACCGGGTCGTCGTTTACGTCAAGGACCCCGAATGCTACGTCGTCTTCGACATCTTCAGGGCCCTGCGCGAGGGCGCCTTCACCCTGGCGGCCCTCTGGCACACCCGCCAGGTCTACGCCCAGGGCGAGCATTGGTACGACACGGGCTATGACCGGATCCAGGCGGCCGTGCTGCCCCAGGACAAGCGGCTGCTCGTGATCTTCCCCGCGGCGGAACCGAGGATGGAAGGGGTCGAGGCGGAGAAGCGCCACTACCAGGACGAATGGCTCATCCACCAGTCCTGGGCCCAGCACTTCGAGCTCGGCGGGACTTGCGCCCTCGTCAGCGTCCTCGTGCCCCACGCCGCGGCCGAGGACCCGAAGTCCTGGCTCGAGCGGGTCTCCATCGCCCCGGCCGGGCCGGCCGGGGCCGCGACCGGCGTCGTGATCAAGGCCGGCGGCCGGGAGATCCTGGTCGGGGTCAAGAACGACCTGCGCCGGGACATCAGCCGCGACTACCGGAGGCCGCGCTACACCTACGAGGCCGGGCGGATCGACGTCGCCGGCCTGGAGACCGACGGCGACTTCGTCTTTGCCACGGTCCGCGGCGGCGACCTGGATTACACGGTCGTCAACCTGACCAAGGCCCTCTACCGCGGCCGGACGCTGGTCGAGGCCGGCGAGGGCCAACACGGCCTGGGCTTTGACGCCAGGCCGGACCGGGGCGGGTTGGGCAAGATGAGGTACTGGCGGGACCGCAGCGCCGCCCGCTGAAGCGGGCTCAGATAGGCAGGCCCTGCTGCTTGCGCTGGGCCGTCTTCTGCAGCTCCTGGCCTTCCGCCACGAGCCCGGCCAGCCGGTCGAGGGCCATGCGGATCTTGATGTTGGCCAGCTTCCGCTTGCCCGAGCGCTGGGTCTCGAAATGGTCAGAGAGGTAGGCCTCGATCTCCCCGGGGCCCATCATGGTCGTGAGGAAATCGTCGGCCGTGAGCTCGCGCAGGAGCTCATCGCGGGTCTGCCCCTGGACGACGATCTTGTTCTCCACCAGGACCTGGGAGCGCCACGTCTCGAAATCCTTGGCGGCGTAGATCGGTACGGGCCCGAGGAGCTTCTTGGCGTCCAGGAGGCTCTGGTCGTAGAAGGCCTTGCCTTCCTTGAGCAGGTTCCGGGCCCGGTAATATTCGGGCGAAGCCGCGGCGATCTGCGGCTCGAGGTAGGACCTGAAAGCCCGGATGGCGTCGGTCAGGATGGCGAACGATCGCGAAGCCCGGATATATATTTCGCGCTCGATCTGGACCTGCATGCCCCTCAGTCCTGCCGGAACCATAACATGGGACCGGCCCTATGTCAAAGGCTATTTCGTCCGGATCGCGGCGGCCACGACGTTGGCCACCTTGCTCCTCATGGCGATGATGTCCCCCTTGTCGTCCGGGTGGACCCGGTTGGTCAGGAAGACGACCGACGTGCCCGTTTCCGGGTCGATCCAGATCGATGTCCCGGTATAGCCGGAATGGCCGTAGGACCGCGGGCCGAAGAGGTCGCCGCGGACGGTGGCGTAGTCGGTGTCGACGTCCCAGCCGAGCCCGCGGCCGGCCGAGGCGAGCCTGGGGTAGATCTCCGTCATGCGCTCGACCGCCAGGCGGCTGAGGACGCGGACCCCGTTCCACTCCCCGCCGTCGAGCAGCATCTGGGCGAAGACGGCCATGTCGTCGGCCGTCGAGAACAGCCCGGCGTTGCCCGAGACCCCGCCCTGGAGGCGGGCCAGCGGGTCGTGGACGACTCCCCTCAGGGGGCGGCCGTCGACGACCTCGGTCGGCACGCACTGATCGACGAGCTCGGCCGGCGGCCGGTAGAACGTCCGGGTCATCCCCAGGGGCTTGAAGATCGCCTCGGCGGCGAATTCGTCGATCGGCTTGCCGGAGACCTTTTGGACGATGCCGGCCAGGGTGATGTAGTTGAGACAGCTGTAGACGAACTCCGTCCCGACGGGCAGCTCCTTGGGGATGGCGGCGATGTACCTGACCAGGTCGGCCGTGCTGCAGGGATCGCCGAGCTTCCTGGCCGCTTCCTTCGCGTCCGTGTAGGGCGGCAGGCCGGATGTGTGCGTCAGAAGGTTGTAGAGCCGGGCCTCCTCGCCGGGGAGCCCCTTCTCGCCGTACCAGATCGAGAACTCGGGCACGTAGAGGCGGACCCGGTCCCAGAGCCGGATGTCGCCGCGCTCGACGAGGATCATGATCGACGTGGCCGTGGCCACGGGCTTGGTGACCGAGGCCAGGTCGAAGATCATGTCGGCGGTCATGGGCCGGGGTTCGGGCAGCCACTGGGACATCCCGAAGGCCTTGCGGTAAACGACCTTGCCCTGCCTGGCGACGAGCAGGACGGCCCCGGGGAAGTCCTTGCGGGCCAGGGCCGCCGTCATCAGGCCGTCGAGACGGGCCAGCTGCTGAGAGGACATGCCCGCGGCTTCCGGCCTGGCGGCCGGCAGGGCCGCCCCCGCGGCCGGCAGGACGGAACCGGACATGACGAAAAGAGCGACGAACGACGGGATCAGGAACCTGCGCATGACGTCCTCCCCTCTTCCGCCTACTTGGCCGCCGGCTCGGGCGGCGCGTCCTTCCAGACCAGGCCGTCCTGGCGGATGCGCCAGATCTCCCCAGTCTTGGCCGCGTAGCACGCTTCGAACAGGCTGGCCGTCGTCTGGATGGCCGGCGGATAGGACCAGCCTTTGACCCGCAGGGCCGCGTTGTTCCTGAGGTTCAGGGCCCCGAGGTCGGCGCTGAACGCCCCTTTGGCCGATTGCAGGGCCCGCTCGGCGTAATAGATCTTGCGCAGGGCCCATTTCACCTTCTCCTCCGGCCGCTCGACGAATCTCTCCTTGCCCTGGCCGGGGAGCTTCGACGAGAACTGGACATAGCTCCACATCTCCGGATAGTGGATGTTGATGACCCCCTGCGGCGCCCAGGTCCAATTGTCCTCGGGCAGGGCCCGTCCGGTGCCGGCGTCCCTGGCCTTGACATAGGCCCCGTTCTCGACGTCGAGATGATACTCGACCCGCGAGAAATTGACCCGCCACTGGTCCCCGGGGGCGGGCCGTTCCGGCTTGCCGGGGATGCACTCGCGCAGCACGGCGAAGGGCATGGCTATCTCGACCGTCCAGGCCTTGTCGCGGTCCGAGGGATCGTTGAGCGTGCCCATGACGTGAACGGCCGTCTTGAGGCCCTGGATGTCCCAGGCGTGGACGGCCGGGCCGCCGTCGCGGTAGGGCCGGACGAGGAGCAGGTCCCAGACCGTGTTCAGGGCGTTCATTTCCAGCTCGTAGTAGTCGTGGGTGTCGCCGTCGGGATCGATGAAGACCTCGAAATCGTTGTCCTGGTAGATGATGGAGTCCCGGGACGTCAGGGTGGCCCAGACGTGCGGTTCCTCGAGATAGGCCCCGATGTACAGGTACTGGTCGTCCCAGAGCATCTGGGCCCGGGTCCGGAAGCGCGGCGCGGGCTTGGCCGGGCCCTCGATGTCTCCGAAGACCTCGGTCCAATCGGCGTCGGCCCAGGCGGCGTCGTCGAGCTTGCCGTCGATCCTGATCGGGCCGGGCGCCCGGCGGCAGACGTATTCGAACGGGCCGAAGGCGGTCTTGGGCTCCGTGATCTGAAAGCGGGGCAGCTGCGCGAAAGCCCCCGCGGCCGCGAGCAGGCCGGCAGCCGCCAGGCAGCCGCGAAGCGCGAACGTCCTTTTCATGAAACCTCCGGTGATCAGAGCTCCAGCCAGCGGACGGCATTGCCCCGCCAGGCCAGGAACTTCTCGAAATCGGCGAGCGAGATCTCGAGCGTCGCCGTGTTGACGTTGGGATGGAAGCCCAGGGTCTGGCCGGACCTGAGGGCGGCGTCGCAGACGACCCGGACCTCCCGGGCCTCGTCGTTGATCAGGCCGAAGGGCGAGACCGAGCCGGGCTCGACGCCGAGCCGGCGCTTCAGCCGTTCGGCCGAGGCGAAGCTCAACCGGTCCTCGCCGAGATCGGCGGTCAGCCGCTTGAGGTCGATGCCCCGGGTGACCGGCGCGATGACCAGGTAATGATGGTTGCCCTTGTAGTTTCGCAGGAACAGGTTCTTGCAGTGCGCGCCCCTGAGACCGCCCCAGTGCTTCTCGGCCGCCTCGACCGTCGCGACCGGCGGGTGTTCGTGGCGGACATAAGGGATGCCCAGCCCGTCCAGGGCTTCGAGGACCCTGCGCTCGATCTCGGCGACGGCCACGAACTTCCTCCTCTCGTTCGCTCAGCAGTCACAATAGACCAAAGGCTGGCGGGGCGCAAGCCGGTTCGGCTAGAATGGAGCCATGAGCATCCTCTTCACCCCCGTCAGGATCGGGACGATCGTCGTCCCCAACCGCTTCGTCCGCTCGGCGACCCACGACTACCTGGCCGACGAAGAGGGCCGCGTTACGGACGCCCAGGCTGCTCTCTTCTCCCGCCTGGCCGAGGGCGAGACCGGCCTCATCATCACCGGGCATGCCTTTGTCCAGCCGTCGGGCCAGGCCAGCCCGCGGCAGATCGCGGCCTATGACGACAGCTTCGTCGAGGGCCTGGCCCGCATCCCCGCGGCCGTTCACCGCTTCCCCTCCAAGGTCTTCCTCCAGATCGCCCATGCCGGGCGCCAGACCAAGCCGAAGCTCTGCGGCTGCGTCCCGGTTTCGCCTTCAGCGGTCTACGATCCCGTCTCGAAGGTCATGCCCCGGGAGCTCAGGGCGGACGAGATCCGGACCGTCGTCGCGGACTTCGTCGCCGCGGCCGGCCGGGCCCGGCGGGCCGGGTTCGACGGGGTCCAGCTCCACGCTGCCCACGGCTATCTCATATCGAGCTTCCTGTCGCCCCACACGAACCGGCGGACAGACGAATGGGGCGGGCCGGTCGAGAACCGGGCCCGGGCCCTCCTCGAGATCCTGGCCGGCGTCAAGGCCGCCTGCGGTCCCGGCTTCCCGGTCATCGTCAAGCTCAATTCGACGGACCTCATGGAAGGCGGCCTGACCCTCGACGACGCAATCGCCGTCGCACGTCTGCTCGACGCGAACGGCATCGACGGGATCGAGGCGAGCGGCGGCATGGCCGAAGCCGGCCTGGGATCGATGTGGCCGGGCCTGCGGAGCGAAGAGGACGAGGGCTATTTCGTCGGGAACGCGGCGGAGATCCGGAAGGCGGTCCGCGTCCCCGTCTTCGGCCTCGGCGGCATCCGGACGCTGGCCGCGGCCGAGCGCATGGTCGCGGACGGCCGGGTCGACCTTGTTTCCCTGAGCCGGCCGCTCATCCGGGATCCCTTTTTGGTCAGGAATTTCCGCGAGGGCCGGGCGGCCAGGTCGGAATGCGTCTCCTGCAACAGATGCCACAGCCTGCGCGGCATCCGCTGCGCCGATCTGGCCAAGGGCCGCTGACGGGAGACGGCCTTCGGCCGGCTAGCGGCGGTTCAGGAAGAAAGCCAGGGCCAGCACGACGAGGACCAGCAGCAGCGTATAGAACGCCCGCCGCCGTCTCGCGGCGATGAAATCCACGGCCGTGCTCTCGTCGATGTAGAAGGTCTCCGGCCGGGGCCCCGGCCGGAAAACATCCTTGTCGGCCATTCGCCGGAAGATCCGGTCGGGCCTGACGCCGAGCTCGGCCAGCGGCCGGGCTCTAGCCGGATCCACCGCCCCGCCGCGACGGAATTTCTTCAGATATTCGTTCTGCTTGATGATGATGTAAGCTTCGCTGCTCATGCGTCTCTCCACGATCACGGTTTTGCGGGAATGCCCCATTATACGCCGGATGGCCGAAACGGTTCGATCCCGTCCAAAGGGCCGGGCTCTATGCTAGAATGCGCCCATGCGCATTCATACGAGGTCCGGTCGCCGGACAAGCCCGATCATCATCCCTTTCCTGCTTCTCGTCCTGGCCGCCGGGGCGATGCCTCTCTCCGCCTCGCTGAGGATCGCCAGGCACGGGCAGGCCCGGGCCCGGATCGTCGTGGCCGCGGGCGCCCCGGAGACGGAGCGCTTCGCCGCCGACGAGCTGGCGCTCTTCCTGCATATCGTCACGGGGGCGACTTTCCCCGTGGCCGAGGACGCCGGCCGCCCGGGCGGCCGGCTGCTCGTCGGCCTGGCCGCCGCGACCGTCGCGGCGCCCGACCTGGCCTCGGCCGGCCTGGCCCCCGAGGAGATCGTCGTCCGCTCGGTCGGCGATGACCTGGTGCTGGCCGGCGGCAGCCCGCGCGGGACCCTCTATGCCGTCTACCAGTTCCTCGAGGACGTCGTCGGTTGCCGCTGGTGGACGTCCACGGCCAGCCGCATGCCCCGGCGTCCGTCCCTGTCCGTGGGGACGGTCTCGATCCGCTTCAAGCCGCCTTTCGAATACCGCGAGCCCTACTGGTATGTCGCCTTCGATCCCGTCTGGGCGGCCCGCAACAAGGCCAACGGGATCCAGGTCGGCGGCGACGCCCAGCGCGGCGGCCGCCAGTCCTACGAGGGCTTCGTCCACACCTTCTACCGCCTCATCCCGCCCGACAAGTACTTCGCCCGGCACCCGGAATGGTTCAGCGAGATCGACGGCAAGCGCACCGCGGAGAACGCCCAGCTCTGCCTGTCGAACGAGGAGATGCGCCGGGAGCTGGTCAAGAACCTGCGGGCCCAGCTTCGGGCCCACCCCGAGGCCACGATCGCCTCGGTTTCCCAGAACGACTGCGCCGGACGCTGCACCTGCCCGCTCTGCCGGGCCGCCGACGCCGAGGAGGGCGGTCCGGCCGGATCGCTCCTCCGTTTCGTAAACGCCGTCGCCGCCGACATCGAGGCCGAGTTCCCGAACGTGGCCATCGACACGCTGGCCTATCAATACACCCGCAAGCCGCCCCGCCTCGTCCGGCCGCGGCCGAACGTCATCGTCCGCCTCTGCAGCATCGAATGCTCGTTCGCCAAGCCTCTCGACGATCCGGCCAACAAGGCCTTCTTCGACGACCTCGAGAGCTGGTCGAGGATCGCGGGCCGGCTCTATGTCTGGGACTATACGACGAACTTCGCCCATTACGTCCAGCCCCATCCCAACTACGCGGTCCTGGCCCCGAACATCCGCCTGTTCGCCGCCCGGAACGTCCGCGGCGTCTTCGAGCAGGGCGCCTACCAGTCCTGGGGTTCGGAGATGGCGGAGATGCGGGCCTGGATCCTGGCCAAGCTGCTCTGGGACCCCCGTCTCGACCAGCAGAAGCTGCGCGATGAGTTCCTGGCCGGGTATTTCGGACCGGCGGCCGGCGCCATGGACGATTACCTCGAAGGGCTCGAGAGCGCCCTGGCCGGGGCGGGCGATTACCTGAACTGCAATTCGCCGTCCGACGCCAAGTTCCTGTCGCTCGACACCCTGATCCGCTCCCGGAAGGCGCTTGGAGCGGCCCGCCGGGAAGCCGCCCGTTCGGCCGAATACTCGCGGCGGGTCGGGCTGGCCGGCCTGCCCCTGACCTATGTCGTGCTTGCCGAGTGGGACGCGCTCAGGGAAGAGGCCCGGCGCTCCGGAAAGCGCTGGCCCTGGCCCGGGACGCGGGAGGCCCTGCTCGCCTCGTTCCTCGAGGCCGCGCGCGCCGGGCGCGTCACCATGATCTCGGAATGGCAGACGCTCGCCGACTGGGCCGCCAAGGGCGGCCGGCGAAAGTAGGCGGCGTCAGCGTCTGAAGGCGGAGGCCGGGACCGGGGCCGTGGGGAATCCCGGGCCGCTCCACGACAAGTCGAGGCTCATGTCGCCGTCGCCCTGGAAGTAGTCGATCTCGATGGCATGCCATCCGGCCGCCAGGGCGATCTCGCTCTTTTCCGTCGACAGGCCGTGGCTGCCGTCGTTGTCGACGAGCGTCTTGCCGCCGATCGACAGCCGGCTGCCGTCGTCCGAGGCCAGGTAAAAGATATAGATGCCGGTTCGGGGGGCGCGGATATAGCCCCGGAAACGCAGGGCGAAGTTCTCGCTCTTCTTCGCCGCCGCGGGGTCTGGCCGCGCCGACGTTCCCGTATGGGAGACCGCCAGGGCCGAGAAATCCGGCAGGACGTTGAAATGGCCATCGTAGGAATCCCAGGCCAGGCCGCCGGCCGCCGGCGCGGCGGCGGACGCGACGACCGGTTCGGCCGGCTTGAACGTCCGGCTCTCGACCGGGCTGGCCAGGCCGTCGGGCCAGAAGGCCCGGGCCTTGACCGTCGTTTCGCCGGTGATGACGATGGGCTTGTCGTAGAGGGCCGATCCGGGCCCGGGCTCCGAGCCGTCAACCGTCCAGCGGATGGTCGCGCCAGGCCGGACGGCCAGCTCGACCGGGAACGACGGCCCCACGAATATCGTCTGATCGGACACGAAGCGGGGCGGGAGGAAGCCGCGGTTGACGGGCGCGAACCGGGCCGGATCGAGCTTGATGACCTCGCGGTCGTAGGTCATCAGGCCGTTGACCTCGACCTCGCAGTCCGAGGTCTGGGTGTAGACCGCCGCGGCCAGGCCCTTGTCCACCAGGGGGTAAAGGGCCCGGAAAAGCTCGACGTAGCGGGCCTCGAAGGCCCCGGTGTCGTCGAAATTGCGATAGCCCCAATTCCCCTCGGCCTGCCAGAGGTGGCCCGTGAGCGGCAGGCCCAGGCCGCCGAACTCGCCCAGGACGGAGGCCCGTTTCTCCTCGAGCGGGGGCATGTCCGGGCCGGGATAGCGGTGGATGTCGCTGACGTCGCCGGCCCCCTTGTCGGTCCAGCCGCTGGCGTTGTTGACCAGGCGGGTCGGGTCATGCTGCTTGGTCCAGGCCGCGATCCGTTCGGTATCGTACTGGCCCCAGCCTTCGTTGAAGGGCACCCACATGACGATGGAGGGATGGTTGACAAGGGCGTCCATGATGGCCCGCCACTCGCCCTCGAACCGGGCGTCCCGGGCGGCCCGGACGCCGGCCGGGAGCTCGTCCCGCTTGTACAGGGCGCTGGGCATATCCTGCCAGACGAGCAGGCCCAGCTTGTCGCACCAGTAATACAGGCGGTCGGGCTCGACCTTGACGTGCTTGCGGAGCATGTTCAGGCCCAGGGCCTTGATCGTCTCTATATCGGACCGCAGGGCGGCGTCGGTCGGCGCCGTGTACAGGCCGTCCGGCCACCAGCCCTGGTCGAGGGGCCCGATCTCGAAGAGCGGCGCGTTGTTGAGGAAGAGCCGGTTGAGGCCGCGGTCATCCCTGGCCACGGCGATCTTGCGCATCCCGGCGTAGGCCGCCACCTCGTCGAGCGTCTCACGCCCCTTTTTCAGGCGGGCCTGGATGTCGTAAAGCACCGGCCGGTCCGGCGACCAGAGCTCGGGCTGGGCGACGGGAATGACCAGAGGCTCGGCCGCCGGGCCCGAGGCCTCGGCGACCTTGGCGCCCCTGAGGCTGACCGTGACCGCCAGCGTCTTGCCGGCGGCGTCACCGGCGATCGAGGGGGCGACCGTCAGGGTCCCGGCGTCGATATCCGGGGTGATCCGGAGCCGTTCGAGGGAGACTTTGGGCACGGGCTCGAGCCAGACTGTCTGCCAGATGCCGGTCACGGCCGTATAGAAGATGCCGTGCGGTTTCATGACCTGCTTGCCGCGGGCAATGCCGGCGTTGCCCTCGTCGGTCGGGTCGAGAACGCGGACGACGATCTCCTGCCTGGCCCCGCGCTTCAGGGCGCCGCCGATGTCGCAGCTGAAGGGATCGTAGCCGCCGCGGTGAGAGCCGACCTCCTTCCCGTTGACCCAGACGGTGCTCTCCCAATCGACGGCCCCGAAGTGGAGAAGCAGCCGGCCCTTCCGCCAGCCGCGCGGCACCTCGATCTCGCGCTTGTACCAGAGGGCCTGGGCCGCGCCGACCGGCTGGCCGACGCCGGACAGGGCGGACTCGACAGCGAACGGGACCAGGATCCGTCCGTCCCACTTTTCGGGCCGCGGGGCGTCCTTGGCGGCGATGGCATAATCCCACATGCCGTTGAGGCTGAGCCATTTTCCGCGGACCATCTGCGGCCGGGGATATTCAGGCAGGGCCCCGGCCGGATCGACCTGGGCGGCCCAGCGGGTCATGATGCGGCCGGACACGGGCTTCCAGCCGACAGGCGCGCCGCGCTTGCAGGCGCCCGACAGGCCCAGAGTCAGGATGACGGCCAGGATCGTCGCGGGGGTTCTCTTCATGATGCTCTCCTCTTCCCCGCATTAGTAATTCATCCCCCGCGCCTCTGTCAAACTCTTCCGTCCCTGATTTTCGGCCAAAGGGTTGAACTGAGGCCGCAAAAAACCTAGAATGGACGTTCTCTGATCATCATGAGACCTGTCAAGGACCCCCTGGCCACCTTCCGCGGCATCGGCTTGCGCGCGAGAAGATGTTCCGCACCGATAAGGAGATCAGTAATGAGAAGAGCTTCGAGATCAGCCGCGTTCCTCAGCCTGATGCTGGCCGTCCTGTTCGTCGGCCAGGCCTTCCCCCAAGCTCAACAGCCTCAGCAGCGGCTCATCGGCAGGGCCCTCTACGAGAAGCTTCAGCGAGAGGGCCGCCGCATGATGGGCGGGGGCCCCGGCGGCTTCGGCGGGGGCGCGATGTGGACGCCCGACGGCAAGGCCACCTATGCCTTCGAGGACGGCACCTTCAAACGGACCGACCTCGCAACCGGCGAAAAGGCGCCACTTTTCGACGACGCGAAGATCCTGGCCGCGGTCAACGCCATGACCGGCCGCCAGGAGGTCAAGCTCTTTTTTAACCGCTTCCAATACGTCAACGACGGCCGGGCGATCCAGTTCCAGGCCTTCAACAAGGTCTTTCTCTATGACCTGGGCTCGGCCAAGCTCGCGGCCTATGAGCCCGAACGGTCCGTCACCGGGGTCCGGGGCCGGGCCTACGGCGACGTCCTCTCTCCCGACCTCAAGTACCGGGCCTTCACCCGAAATTACAACCTTTACGTCAAGGACATGGACGGCAACGAAACGGCCCTGACCACGGACGGCAACGAGGACCTGCGCAACGGCTATCCCGACTGGGTCTACCCCGAGGAGCTCGGCCAGTACCAGGCTTTCTGGTGGTCGCCCGACTCGAAGAGAATCGCCTTCATGCAGTTCGACGAGAGCCCGGTCTTCAAGTATCCGATCGTCCACGACATCGCCGCCATGCCCCGCTACGAGCTCCAGGGCTACCCGGTGCCGGGCGCGAACAACCCCATCGTCCGGCTGTTCATCGCCGACGTCGCGGCGAAGAAGCTCGTCCGCCTGGAGACCGGCGACGACCTGGACGTCTATCTCTACCGGGGCCAGTGGACGGCCGACGGCAGGGAGTTCACCTACCACCGCCTCAACCGGCTCCAGAACAAGGTCGAGCTCTTCGCCGCCGACCCGGCCAGCGGCAAGACCCGCCTGTTCCTGACCGACACCGACCCCTGCTACATCGACGAGCAGACGGACCTCGTTTTCCTCAAGGACGGCAAGCGCTTCCTCTGGACCTCCGAACGGAGCGGCTGGCGCGAGATCTACCTCTACGACCTGGCCGCGGGCCGGCTCCTCAAGCAGCTGACCAACGCCAAGCTCCCCGTCCGCGGCATCCAGGGCGTCGACGAGGCCCGCGGCGTCGTTTACTTCGCCGGCTACGAGGCCAACGGCACCGAGAGCCATCTCTACCGGGTCAAGCTCGACGGCACCGGCTTCGCCAAGATGACCAGGGAGCCGGGCACGCACGCGGCCAGCCTGTCCCCGGCCTTCGACTACTACACGGATTCCTTCTCGAGCTACGACCAGCCGATGAAGTCGACCCTCTGCCGCGCCGACGGCACGGTGGTCAGGGTCCTGGCGGCCGGCGAGGTCAGCAAGGAGTTCCAGGACCTCCGGCTGATCAAGCCCGAGCATTTCCTGTTCAAGTCCGCCGACGGCCAGTACGACCTCGACGGCCTGCTCTATTTCCCGGCCCACTTCGACCCCAACGACAAGTATCCGCTCATCCTCTCGGTCTACGGCGGCCCGGGCTCCAAGGGAGTCACCAACTCGTACAAGATGGCCGACGGCAGCCAGGCCCTGGCCCAGCTGGGATTCCTGGTCGCCGTCTGCGACTACCGCGGCGTCTCCGGGCGCGGCAAGGCCTTCCAGAACCTTCACTACATGAAGCTCGGCCAGGTCGAGCTCGAGGACCATGTCGCCTTCGTCAAGGCCCTGGGCCAGCGGCCCTACGTCGACACGACCAGGGTCGGCATCACCGGCCACTCCTACGGCGGCTACTTCACCTGCCTCTGCCTGCTCAAGGCCCCCGACGTCTTCCAGGTGGGCGTCGCCGGCGCCCCGGTCACCGATTGGCGGAACTACGATTCGATCTACACCGAGCGCTACATGCGCCGGCCCCAGGACAACCCCGACGGCTACGAGAAGGGCTCCTGCCTGACCTACGCCAAGAACCTCAAGGGCAAGCTCTTCATCCATCACGGCACGGTCGACGACAACGTCCACCCGGCCAACACGATCCAGCTCGTCCAGGCCCTGCTCAAGGAGAACAAAAAGTTCGACCTGATGATGTACCCCGAGCAGCAGCACGGCATCGGCTTCCAGCGCTACCCGGAATCGAGGGTCGAGTATTTCATCGAGAACCTGAAGCCGGTCGTCAAGTAGGCGGCCGCCCAGGGAAAGGAGCATTCCGATGGCCAAGTTCGAAGGCGTGAAATGGGCCCCGCGGCAGATGCGCTATCTCCTGCCCGGGAAGCAGTTCGCCCTCCTCGAACCCGACGCCAAGGTCTACGGCGTCAACAAATCGATCTTCTACGCGACGTTCCTCTGCTTCGAGGGCGTGCGTTTCTTCGTCAAGAAGGGCGCCGCCGGGCATCTCGAGGTCAATTTCCTCAACTGGCACAAGAACCTCGAGCGGCTGAGGCGGGGCATGGCCTTCAACCTCAGCAAGGCCCAGGCCGAGATCATCCCCACGGTCGAGGATCTCGAGGGACTGATCATCCACCAGTTCTTCAAGGCCCCGGAGATCCGGGCCTTCCTCGAGGGCATGGCCGAGAAGGGACTCCAGGGCTACCTCCGGCCGTTCACCGTGGACGAGGAACAGTCCATGGGCGTGACCTTCCCCGCCCAGCCGGCCTTGCGGGCCGTCTTCTGCAGCTACGACAATTATCTCGGCGAGCCGTTCACCGGCGTCGTCATCCCCCATCTCGTCCGGGCCGTCGGCCTGAACAGGACGGGCTGCCTCAAGCTCGGGATCAACTACGTCATGAGCCTGAAGGCCCTCGAGGCGGCCAAGGAGGTCGATCCGAAGGCCGCCGCCGCCCTGTTCCTCGACGACCGGACCCACCTGCCGCTGGCCGAGCGGCACATCACCGAGTGGGACTCCTCGTGCTGCCTGTTCGGGCTGAGGGACGGGACGGTCGTCAAGATCCCGGAGAGCGAGCTCATCCTGCCCTCGGTCACCATCCAGGGCATGGTCGCCGTCCTGAAGGACATGGGCGTCAAGGTCGAGGAGCGGCACGTCGCCTACGGCGAGCTGGTCAAGTGGGTCAAGGCCAAGGATCTCGTCGTCATCGCCAGCATCGGCACGGCCGGCATCATGAACCGCTGCCAGAAGCTGCTGTGCGTCGACGAGAAGAACGCGGTCGCGGCCACCCACGCGCCCGACACCGGCCACCCGCTCTACGCCAAGCTGGCCGAAGCCAAGGCCACTTACTGGGACATCTACAAGGAAAAGGCCAAGCTCCCGGCCGGAATGAACCTCTACAAGTACTCGCTGTAAATCAAAAGGGGGGCGCGTCCCGGAAGGGCGCGCCCCCCTTTCTTTGTCCGCTCCCGGGGACACGACGCGCGTGTCCCCGATCCGCTTACAGGGACATGGCGATCAGCATCCAGAACTTGTCGCCGAGCTCCAGGTACTTCTGAACGGCCGCCCGGGCCATGTCGTTCGTGTACTTGGTCAGGTAGCGCTCGACCGTGAACGGCTCCTTGTCCGGGGCCTTGCTGGCCAGTATCTCCTGGACCTTCTTCTCGATCCCCGGCAGGTCCGCGAAGGCCTTGTCCTCGAACTCCGCGATGACGCCGTCGATCGTCTTGCGGGTCTGCCCCCACTTCAGCGTCGCTAGGCGATTGGCCCGGCGGAAGGCCCAGGCCGCCGAATCCAGTCGGAAGTTGTGCTGGGCGCAGATCTCGTAGGAAGGAGGCAGCTCCGTCGTGCCGGCGAAGATGGGGATGCGGACGCTCATGGCCGGGTTGTCGAAGCTGAACCAGCAGATCGCGCCGACGGCGGGCGGCAGCCAGCCGCGGACCTGGAGGACGGTGGCGTAGGCGCAGCCGGAGATGGGGATGGTCCGCTGCGGTACGATCGTGCCCGGCTTGAGGCTGTTGACGATGGCCATGATATCCCGGGGCATCCAGGCGCTGACGATGTTGCTCGGGACGTTCTTCGCCGGGGCGGCCGGCTGCGCCGGCGGGGCCTCGCCCGGCCGGCGGCGCTGCATCTGCGGGAAGAGGGGCATGTTCTTCGTCATATCGAGGTCCGTGCCCTCATAGGGATTCCGGTAGAGGGCCAGGACGTCGCGGACCGAGAGCTTCTTCTCGGGTTTGACCGAGAAGGGCAGCTCGGGCATGTCCATGCTCAGCTTGAGCGAGGGGGCCAGGGTGCTGAGGACGAAGAACTCGCGGGTCGAGAACGGCCGGCGCCCGTTGTAGGCCTCCCAGAACTTGAACGGCTTGCCGCCCTTGGGGTCCCACCAGCCCATGTCCTGGGCCAGCTGGAAGACGTTCTCCGAGGCCATGTAGCGGTCGGGGTTCTTCAGGTCGATCTCGGCGATGCGGGGGATGTTGGCCGAGATGCCGACGTGGTCGTCCGGGATGCGGACGGCCGCCCAGACGGCGCCCTTCTCGAGCGGCCCGGCGCCCATGATCTCGAGCTGCCAGACCTCCTTGCCGTCGGCGATAGTGATGCACTCGCCGTCGTCGCCGTAGCCGTACTGCTTGGCCAGCTCGCCGATGAGCTTGATGGCCTCCCGGGCCGTCCGGCAGCGCTCGAGGGCGATCCGCTCGAGTTCCTCGATCATGAAGATGCCTTCGTTGTTGACCAGCTCGCGGCGGCCGCCGATGGTCGTTTCGCCGATGGCCAGGCCCATCTCGTTGAGCGAAGGATAGGCCGTGTTCAGGAAGCGATAGGTCTCGGGGACCTGGGGGATCTCGCCCGTCTGGACGATGCCCTGCAGGTCGGCCGGCGTCTCGGTGTGCATCTTGCCGGAGTAGATCTTGTTCATGGTCTTGTCCGGCCAGGTCTGGCGGGGCACGATGTTGACCCACTGCCGATAGCCGCCGTCGCACGTATGGCAGGTGATGACCGAGCCGTCGACCGTGGCCAGCCGTCCGACCTGGATCGACGTGCAGCCGTCCGGCTCCTCGATCCGGGCCTGGGCGGCCGGGACGAGCGGCGCCTCGGGCTTCTGGGCGATGGCCGACGCCATGAGGCCCAAAAGAACGACCGAGAGCATGAGCCCGCGGCCTATGATCCGCTGGAAACGCGTTTTCCTCAACATTGCCTCCTCGAAAAATAAGAATTCGCGGCGCTCGGGAGCCGGCTTATGAATTTAGGGGAACAGCGCCGTGCCTGTCAACCGGAATTATCTTCTCTCACGGCGCGCCGGCGGCCAGGGCCCGGTGCATCTCCGCGGCGCTCGTAGAGGCAGCGACCGCGATCGTCAGCGCCGGCACTCCCCTGCCGCGATAAAAAGCGATGAGGGGCGCGGTCCGTTCGTGGAAGATCTCCAGGCGCCGGCTCACGGCCCCGAGGCCGTCATCGGTCCGGCCGGCCCTGTCCCGGCCGGGATCGAGACGGAGCCTCTCGCGGATGACCGCCGCGTCCGCCTCGAGCGAAACGACGAGCTCGACGGCGACGAGACCGGCCAGGGCCTCGGCCTGGCCCGGATGCCGCGGCAGGCCGTTGAGGACAAGGAGATCGCCGGGCGCCCTCAGGCGCTCCGCCGCGAACCGCCTCAGGATCCTGACGATCATCGGCAGGTCCCGGTCCTCGAACAACGCGCCCGTGGCCAGCGAATCACGAACGGCCGCCGCTTCCCGGGAGGTCAGGCCGCTCTCCCCGTCCGGCTGATCGGCCAGGGCCCTGAGCCGGGCCCCGAAATCGAAATGGGCGCACCGCCGGCCCCGGAAGCCCCGCCGCTCGAGTTCGTCGCCGAGAGGCGTCTTGCCCGCGCCGGTCGGGCCGACCAGCACCAGGGCCGGCCAGGGCCCGGGCGGTGCGGCGGGCGGCATCAAGCGCGCCCGCCCGTCACGGCGGAGGGCCCGCCCGGGACCCCGGCCGCCAGGTAGGCGAAGGCCCGGTCGATATCCTGGTGGCTGGCCACGAGAACGAGCGTGTCCTGCTCGAGGATCTCGAAATCGGCCCCAGGACTGGTGAACGATTCTTCTCCCCGGACGACGGCCAGGACCGTGGCCCCGGTCTGGCTCCGCAGGTCGATGGCCTTAAGCGTCTTCCCGGCCGGCCAGGACCCGCTGCCGACAAAATAGGTTTCGGCCGTGCCCGCGGCGAGAAGGTCCGATATCCTCTCGGCCACCGGCCGGACGGCGCTGCAGGCGCCCCGCAGCATGCCGTAGCATTCGCCGCGCAGGACCTTGACCTGGGCCTCGACGATGTTGCGGGGAACGTGGTACTTCTCGAGCACCCGGGTGAAGATCTCGATCGAGGTCTCGAACTCCTCGGGGATGACGTCGTCCGCGCCGAGCTTCAGGAGATCATCGATCTCCGCCGCGTAGCGCGTCCGGACGATGATGAACATATCGGGGTTGAGCGCCCGGGCCGCGTTGACGCCGTGGCGGGTCACGTTGGGGTCGGAGATGGCGAAGACGATCCCCCGGGCCCGCCGGGCTCCCGCCTCCCCGAGGATGGTCGGGCTCGAGACGTCGCCGAAGAGGACCTTCTCGCCGGCGCCGCCGGCTTCACGGACCGTCACGGGGTTGAGCTCGATGATGACGTAGCCGACCCCGGCCTCCTTGAGGACATGGGCCAGGTTCCGGCCGTTGAGGCCGTAGCCGGCGATGATGACGTGGCCAGCCAGGCCGCGGCCAGGCCCGGCCGCTTCGTTGACGGCCCGCCGCTTCCAGCACAGCGCCTTCTCCCCCCGCCCGGCCAGCAGCGGGCCGGCCTGGATGAGGAACGGCGTCGCCATGATGGTCAGGATGGACGACGCGACGAAGGCCTGGTAGGCGTCGCCGGCGAGAAGGCCGTTGGCCCGGCCGACCCCGGCCAGAACGAACGAGAACTCCCCGACCTGGGCCAGCGCCAGGCCCGTCAGCACGGCGATCCGGGAGCCGTAGCCGAGAAGGCCGACGGTCAGGACGACGACGGCGAACTTGACGGCCAAGACGGCCGCGACCAGGACGAGGACGAGCGTCCTGAACCTCCAGGCCGCGCCGACGTCGAGCAGCATGCCGACGGAGATGAAGAACAGGCTGTTGAACAGGATCTTGAAGGGCAGGATGTCGGAGACGACCTGGTGGCTGTAATCCGATTCGGCCAGGATGACGCCGGCCAGGAACGCGCCGAGCGCGAGCGACAGGCCGAGCGACGAGGTCAGCCAGGCCATGCCGAGGACGATGACCAGCGTCGCCAGCAGGAAGACCTCGTGGCTGCGCAGGCGGACGATGAGCTGAAGGAGGCCGGGCATGAGGAAGCGGGCCAGCCCGAAGGCCGCCGCGATGGCCAGGCCGCTCAGGCCGAGGCGCAGGCCGATGGCGCCGAGCGATACCCGGCCGGCGTTGGCCAGGACAGGCACCATGGCGATCATGGGCACGACGGCCAGGTCCTGGAAGATCAGGACGCCGAGCGAGATCCGGCCCTGCGGCGAGTCGGTCTCACCGCGATCGGCCAGGATCTTCAGGGCCACGGCCGTGCTGCTCAGGGAGATCAGGAAGCCGTAGAAGACGGCCTCCCGGACCGGCACCCGGAGCAGGGCCAGGATGACGACCGCGGCCATCGTGGTCAGAGAAACCTGGAGCCCGCCCCCGAACCAGAAATCCCGCTGTATCCGCTTGAGCCGGGCCGGCTCGAACTCGAGGCCGACCGTGAACAGGAGCATGACGACGCCGATCTCGGCCAGGACGTCGACGGTCGCGGTGTTCTTCACGAGCGAGAAGCCGCCCGGGCCGATGAGGACGCCGGTCAGGAGCAGGCCGACGACCGGCGGCAGCCGCAGCTTCTGCGACAGGGTGATGATCAGGACCGACGCGGCCAGGACGATGACGAATTCGCCGAAAACATAGAGCGACATGATCCCGATCCCGCTTCGTCTTATAGCATGGCCCGGCGAAAACGGTCAACCGCGCCCTCCCCTTCCCCGGTGAGGCGGGCGCCGGCAATATCACCCCCGATAACCCCCAAGTCGGGGATGGCCGCCGCGCCGGCTCGCGATAGACTGGGGGCCGGCCGCCGGACGGGCGGCGAAGCTATCGATGTTGATTTAGGAGGCTTAAATGAAGAAGTCCCTGATCGCTTGCCTGGCCGCCCTGTGCCTGGCCGCCGTTCTGCCCCAGACCCTGTCCGCCGGCATCGGCTTCAAGGGCGGGCTGTCGCTCGCCAAGTGCGCCATCGAACCCGTGGACAGCGTTCCCTTCCCGATCCAGAACCTGACCGGCCCGGTCGGCGGCGTCTTCTTCGGCGCCGGGCTCGGGCCGCTGTCCTTCCAGACGGAGATCCTCTACGCCCGGATGGGCATGAAGGGCGAGTACTCGGGGGCCACGATCGAGTACCGCGCCGACTACATCCAGGTGCCCCTGCTGCTCAAGGTCCGGGTCATCCCGGCCGGCCCCGTGCGGCCCATCGTCTACGCGGGCGGCTACGGGTCCTACCTGCTCAAGGCCAAGGGAATCATGACCTCTCCCACGGCCTCGGACTCCGAGGACATCACCGACACGTTCCAGAGGTATGACTACGGCGTCGTCGGCGGCGCCGGTCTCGAGTTCAAGCTCCCCGGCATCATGCTGTCGCTCGAAGGCCGCTACAATTACGGCCTGGCCAATATCATCAAGGATCCCGGCGAAAGCGATTCGGCCAAGAACCGGTCCATGATGGTCCTGGTCGGCATCGGCTTCTGACCCCTTCGGACCCAATAGCGTCGATCCAGAGGCCCCGTCCCCCGCGGGACGGGGCTTTTTTTGGCTCTTCTCCAGATTCCGAGGAACATCTCTCTGCGGCTTTGCCCGGGATCTGCCTCTTGCTCCCCGGCCCCCCGGAAACCAGTCGTCCGGTTCCCCCCGCTACGAGGGTCCCCTCTCCACGGACGGGGATCATCGAGGCACCATCCCTCGCTGCCTCGAGAGGGGAGAAGATCTCTTTTGCGCCGTCTAGTGGTAAAATAGGGACGGGTTCGAAGCATTAGAGGAGGCTCCCATGAGAAGATGGGTTTTCGTCTGCCTTGTCGCGGCCTTCTTAGGCACTTTCGTCCCCCAGAGCTTCGGCGCCGGGGTCGGCTTCAAGCTCGGGTTCTCCCTATCGAGACTCACCCAGACGGAGCCCGATTCTCCAGCCCTCGATTGGAACGGCATCCCCTTTGCCTCCGTCGGCCTGGCTTTCGAGCGCCGTTGGGGACATCTCTCGATCCAGCCCGAGGCTCTCTTCGTGCGCATGGGCGGCAAGTACGTCATCGACCCCGCCAACAGTCTCGAGAACCGGTTCGACTATATCCAGGTCCCCGCGCTTGTAAAATTCAGCGCCCTTCCCCGGGGGCACGTGGATCCGTTCGTCTGCGGCGGCGGCTACGGCTCTTTCCTGGTCAAGGCCCGGGGGGTCCTCGAGGTCGGCGGCGAGAAGACGAAGGCGGACGTGATCGACAATTACAGGCGGTTCGATTACGGCCTCGTCGCCGGCGCCGGGCTGACCTTCCGCTACCCGGGGCTGGCCGTCGCGCTTGAAGCCCGCTACTGCCATGGCTTGGCCAACATCATCAGGGACCCGGCCCCGGGAGACTCACTGAAGAACCGGACCCTGATGGCTCTCGTCACCATCGTCTACTGAACCCTTTACCCGGCCCGCCGCTTGGACTATCCTGTCGTCGGATCGCCGGAGGTCAACATGTCAACGATCAAGATCGGCCTTGTCGGGACGGGATATATCGGGCTCGTCCATCTTGAGATGCTGCGGCGCCTCGGCGGCGTCGAGGTCGTCGCGGTCGCCGACGCGAACAGAGACCTGGCGCGGGCGGCGGCGGAGAAGTTCTCGATCGCCAAGGTCTACGGCGGCGCCGACGAGCTGATCGCCGATCCGGCGGTCGAGGTCGTCCACGACTGCGCCCCGAACAACGTCCACTTCGACATCAACGCCAAGGCCATCCGGGCCGGCAAGGAGGTCCTGTCGGAGAAGCCGCTGGCCCTCGACGCGCGGGAATCCGGCCGGCTCCTGGAGCTGGCGCAGGCGCACGGCGCCCTGACCGGGATCGACTTCTGCTACCGGTATTATCCCGTCGTCCAGGAGGCGGCGGCCAGGGTCAGGCGCGGGGACCTGGGCGAGGTGCGGGCCTTCACCGGCCACTTCCTCCAGGATTGGCTCTTCTTCGAGACGGACTACACCTGGCGCCTCGACCCCGAGGTGGCGGGGAAGGCCAACGTCGTCGCCGACCTCGGCAGCCACTGGTTCGACCTCGTCCAGTTCATCACCGGGCAGAGGATAGTTGAGGTCATGGCCGAGCTCCACACCTGCCTGCCGAAGAGGCGCCGGCCCAAGGGCGGGGTCCTGTCGTTCGGGGCGGGCGCGGCCGGGGGATCCGAGGAGGTGGCCATCACGCTCGACGACTACGCCTCGGTCTTCCTCAGGCTGGCCAACGGGGCCCGGGGGAACTTCACGACCTGCCAGGCCGCCGCCGGCCGCAAGGTCGATCTCGAGATCCAGGTCTTCGGATCGAAGGAATCCTGCGCCTGGAGCCATGTCCACCCCAACGCGCTCTGGATCGGCCATCGGGAGAAGGCCAACGAGATCTTCTACGAATCCGCGCAGATGCAGGCCGAGGAGACGCGCCGTTACGCCCTCCTGCCGACGGGCCATCCCATCGGCTACCACGACGCGGTCTTCAACCTCTTCCGGGATTATTACGAGGCGCTGGCGGCCAAGCGCGAAGGGAAGGCGTACAAGGCGACCTTCCCCGATTTCCGGACGGGCCACGAGATGATGCGCGTCATCGACGCCACGGTCTCATCGAGCCAGGCCGGGCGCTGGGCCCGGGTCAAGGAGTAGAGCCGGGGGCTCCGGTCATTCCTGGGGCTTGGCCGGGGCGGGGGCCTTCTCGGCCTTGGGCTCTTCGGGCTTTTTCTTGGGGGCCTTGCCTTCGCCCTTGCCCTCGCCCTTGGCGCTTTCGGCTTTCGGCTTCTTGGCCTTGCCCTCCGCCGGAGCGGCCTTGGGCTTGGCGGCCTTGCCGCCCTCTTCCTTTTCCTTCTTCGGGGCGGCGGCCCTCTCGGCCTTGGTACGGGCCATCTCTTCCGTTCTCTTGTCGATCTCGGCGATCCGGGCCAGCCGCTTTTTGAGGGCCTTGATCTCGGCCTTCAGGTTCTTGGCGATGGGATCCCGGTCGATCTTGGGAGCGTTGATGCCTTTGCCGGCCAGAAGAGCCAGCCGGTCCTTCAGTCTCTGTTCGAACGCCGCCTTCTGGCGGGTGACGATCTCTTTCCTCTTGTTGCCCATTGTATCCTCCGTGAAGAACTCTTCGGGGCCGATCGGACGGTTCACGCGCCGGCGGCCGACGCTCCTTTATAGCAGGATTCCGGCCAAAAAGCCATCGGCGGCCGCGCCGGAAAAGAACGGAATGGATTTCATCTCGACGGCCTTCGAGCGACTAAAGTAAAGTCTTTGGAGACATTAGCTATGGCCCTTCGGGGATATGTCTTACCACGCGAGATGCATCTTTCGGCATTTGACAACGGACAGAGCTATCGAATAAAGTGTCACCCGATTCTCATTCGAGAATCATAATTTATCAACATATTTTAAGGAGTCATTCATATGAAAAGGATCTTCGGGATCGCGTGTATCTTGGCCCTGATCCTGAGCCTGCCCGCCGCGGCCGCGGCTCAGGGAACTAAATTCACCATCGATCTCTCCGGGGCCTTCCTGACCCGTGCGGCGGGATCGTCCATCCCCCTGGTTTCGTCGGATTACAATAATCCGGGGACCGGCGACATCTTCACGTCAGACAGCGTCGCCCTCGACGCCTGGAAAGCGGGCGGCGACCTCAGGCTGGGATATGCCTGGGGCAAGCTCGGAGTGGAGGTCCGGGGCTTCCTGCTGGCCAAACCGAGCGCATCCTCCGTCTACGCCAATAATAGCGGGGACTGGATGGACATCGCCGTCGAATTCAAATCGGCCGACAGCTATGGCCTGCCTGACGGATCCGTTTTGACGGCGGCGGCTCAGGACGACAAGCCGCTCATGGGTCTCGAGGCCAATGCGACCTACGCCCTGACGCCCAAGATCCAGCTGTACGGCGGCTTCCGCTATTTCCAGCTCAACCAATCCTACGCTCTGCTCGGCCAGTTCAGTTCCGACGTAAATGATTACGAGATCGACGGCTGGAACGTGAAGAACAAGATGTTCGGCGGCCAGGTCGGCGCGCGCGTCGATATCCTGCGCCCGGCCGAGGGGACGGAGCAGGGCTTCACGGCCCAGGGCCACGGCGCCTTCATCCTTCTCAGCAACAAGGCCGATGTCGTTTTCCAATCGTATTATGGCGGCGAGCCAAATTGGGCCGCGGCGACCGGCTCGGCCAGCAAGATCGCGCCCGGCGTCGACGCGGGCTTTCAGTTCGGCTACCGCCTCAATCGCCTGATCGAGTTCCACGTCGGCTACGATCTGCTTTGGCTGAGCGGCGTGGGCGAGGCGGTCCGTCAGACTGACTCGATGGACGATTATTCCGACACGACCGCCGATCCCCAGTTCAAGAGCTTCGCCGTCCACGGCGCGAAGGCCGGCGTGACCGTCCGGTTCTGACGTCCAGGGGCGCGCGCCGTCGGGATCATCCGGACGGATGAGATCCGGCGCGCAAATAGGGATCGATCCTTCGAGCCGGGAGGATCGGGGCTTCGGCTTCGGTCCTCCCGGGCTTTTCCCCTCCGCCTCCCCTGCTTATACCCAAGCGCAGGCCCGGGTCTTAGCCGCTATTCCCGCGGGTCTCCGGCTTCCGTTCGGATGAGCCTGCGCCGGAGACGGTAATACGGCCCGATGATGAAGATGATCATGATGACCAGCGTCGGAAGATAAAGCCGGTTGACCCCGGCGCCGATCCGATGGGCCAGAAGGATCAGGCTCGTCTGGAGATGGATGAAGATCAGGTTGAAGAAGATCAGGGCCAGATAGGCCACTTCTTTCTTCAGAGCGAGCAGACGCGCGGCCTTTTCCGGGTCCGAAGGCCGGCCTTCCCTTTCGGGCTTGGGTTCCTTGATGAAAAAGATCCTGGCCAAGGTCAAAAGGACAACGAAGAAGACCGCCTGGGAAACGGGATATATGAAAAAAGCCAGGGACTTCCCGGCCCAGGCCTGACCGCCCTTCCAGAGGCAAAGCCACGACGGGATCTCCCGGGGGAGTCGGCCATAGGCCATGACCGATACGACCCAGACGACGGCAAGAAGGAGCAGGTTGGCGACGAACAGGAATCCTGTTGCCAGGGATCTCTGCCGGGGGCCCCTGATCCGCGGGAGACGATCCATACCTTCAATTATAGGCTCATTGTCTTGACAATTTCGCCCCGGGGCGTACCTATGATGTTTGGAGGGGGAAGAGCCATGAAGCGGAACATCGGCGGATTTGCGGCGGCCGTCCTGCCTTCCCTGATGCTTGTCCTTCCCGGGAGCCTTTCCGCCAGGGAAAGGCGCGGGGCCGCCATCGTCATCACTTTTAAGGACGGACAGTCCGTCTCCGGAGAATTGAAAGCCGTCAAGCCGGATTCGCTGCTGCTTTTTGTCGGGAAGGACGAGACCGTGGACCTGGCCGGGATCAGAAGCGTCAGGATCGTCCGGAGATCCAGGGCCCTGCTGGGAGCAGTCTGCGGTTTTGTTGCCGGCGTGGCGGGAACGGTCATCTATGCCTCGGCCCAAAAGGAAGTCGAAGATCCATGGACAGGCCTTTGGCAAGGCATCGGAGTGATCGGGGCGGGGGTGGTGTTCATCGGCTCCGGCACAGGCGTGGGGATCGGAGCAGGCCTGCTGGCGGGCAAGGACAAGACGATCCGACTCGAAGGGAGATCCGAACCGGAGGTCGCCAGGGCCCTGGCCTATCTGCGCCGCAAAGCCCGCATCCGCGATATCAAGTGAGCGCGCAAGGGGCTGTCCCGGCGTTCCGCAACGGACCGGATGCCGCGGCGGCGCTGCGCCAAGGTCGGCGGCGGTATTGTATCGAAGGCGATGACCGAGTCAGCCGCCTGTACAGAATACGGAGCGACGATAACCTGATTAAACGGGGAATAAAGAGAGCGCGCCCGGGGTGACTCGAACACCCGACCTGCTGATTCGTAGTCCGCTCTCGTCTCCCCTGTAAAACGCTGAATATGAGGGGAAGCCGTATCCCTGAGTGACCCGGAGTGACCCCGAAACGCACGCCAACACGTCGCAAAAGTCGACAGGGCAGAAAGGCCGGGCCGGAGGGGAAGGCGCCCCTCCGGCCCTTTGGGCTTCTTCATCTCGCAGAAAATCAGCCGCATCACTCGCGACTGGCCTTTTCAACGCTGGAGGGCGGCCCGGATCTTCTCGCGGACCTCGGGCGTGACCTGGTCGATCGGCTGCTCGTGCCCGTCCATGATGACCATGACGTCGCCGCTCGCGCGCCGCTCGACGACGAGGCCCGGCTCAACCGTGACTGAGTTCTGAAGGAAGATCCCGAGAAGGTCTGCCAGCGGCGCCGCGGCCGCCGTTCCGATCGGCTCGCCCGCCAAGACGTTCCCAATCGCCTGGTCGATCTTCCGTTTATACGCCTGCTCGTTGACGTAGGCGTCGGGTGAGACGAGCTCGTTGCCTGGGTCGGCCGCGGCGGGCCGCGGGATCAAGGGATTGTCCCGGGGATCGGTCAGGTCGATGCCGCTCACTTCAGCTCCTCGATCGTCATGCCGCTGACCGTCCGCCGCTGGTCGATCTGATACGTGATCGTCAGCGCGGCCCGGATCCCGCCGTTATAGCGCGCCTTGACGTCGACCTTGCCGCCCGTGCCGGCGATCTCGCTGATCGCCTGGGAGAGCTCGGGCAGCCAGGCCTCGAGGATCTGAGGGTCGAAGCGGAGCTCGCGCAGGGCCGCCTCGTCCAGCCCTTCAAGCCAGATGGCGCCGCCGAGCCCGTCATCGTTCGCACGATGGAGCTTGTCCTTGGCATCTTCGAGCTGCGCCCGGACGAGAGGCCAGCCGCCGGCGAAAACCTCCGCCCCGTCCGGGCCGTAGCCGATCCCGGCGATCCGGCGCTCCGCCGACTTGACGAATTCCTTGAGGGCTTCGATCCAGCAGAGGGCAGGGGCCTGGAGGAGATAGACGAGCTCGTTCTCCGCCTTCAGGGCCTCGACGTCCGCCTCGAGCACGGCCCTGGCCTTCTCCCGGACCTGGCGCAGGAGCCCGATGTCGTTCCCTGCCGCGGCCGCGCGAGCCTTGAGGGCATCGACCTCGGCCCGAAGCCGGCCGGCCTTTTCCTTTGCCTCCGCGGTCTGGTTCTCCCAGCTCTTCCTCTTCGGGGCGAGCTCGGCCTCGAGGGCAGCCGCCCTTGCCTTGATGGCCGCCTCCTCTTCGCGGAGAAGCTCGAGCGTCGGCTTATTGCTTTTCATTGCTGACCTCGGGCTCGGCCTTCTCGCCCTTGCGGCGGAACGTGCCGTCGGGCAGCCGCTCGATGTCGGCCGTCGTGATACGGTCGATCCCGCGCGCCCTCTTGCTTTCATGCGGCCGGCCGTCGTTCGTCGTGATGACATCGGCCCCCGTCACCGGGTTTTTGTAGCGGATCATAATAACCTCCTGAAAGTGATCTATTCAGACTCGTCGACGTCTGTTATCTTGACCTTTAGGCCCCCTGTCTCGGGGCCAGCATTGGACTCGTGCTCCGTTTCTGGAAGGAACGCCTCCGTGACCTCGTAGATCAGGCCGCGGCCGGCCAAGTTCATCTCGAGTGCCCGGATCCGCGCTTCGAACTCGTCCTGTTCCAGGGTCCGAAAACCAAACTCGAGGATCGTCGTGGCGGCCAGTCGGGCATCGGCTAGATCGTCGGATTTCATGATGGCGATGAGCCGTTCGACGGCCTTCCCGGACGCGGCCCTGAGCTGGCCCGTGGCCTCCGCGAAGATCTCCCGCCGGCCCGCTTCGAGCCTGGCCTTGAACGCCGGCAGCTGGGCCCAGCGATAGACCGACGACTTTCCGACGGCTAACTTTTTCGCGGCGTCGACGGCCGTGAGGCCCTGGACAAGGAGCACGACGGCGTCGAGCTGCATCTTGGTCAGAGGCTTTTCCGTTTTGCGCTTACTTTTTCCCACGTCTTCGCTCCAGCTCTGCGATCTCCCGACGCAGCCGGTCCCGCGTCTCTTTGAGGGTTTCTGCCGGCCGCGGCTTCGCCTTCGCCTTCCTGGGCTCTTTGGGAAGGGCGGCCACGCGTTCCCGTAGCCGATAGATGCCCCTCCGGACGAGTTCCAGCATGTTGGTAGTCAAGGCGTTCGGGTTTGGCCGGGGCTCTTCGAACGCGAGCGGGCCCAGGTCCGGGGCGGACATCCTGGCCAGAAGCTCCATCTCTTCCTCATCCGGCTCGCTGCCGTCCTGCACGATGAACGCCGAAGGAGAGACGACCCGCTTCTTGCCGGCCAGGGCCGCGAAGAGCTCGCTTGGATCCATCACGTGGCAGCCTCGCCGATCTCGGCTTCGAGCTCCTGCCGGCGCCGCTCAAGAACTTCGACCTCGGCGGCCAAGTCCTGGCCTTTGTCGCTCTGAGGTCGGCCCTCCTGGGCCCTCCCAGCCCCATCCTCGGGCCGTCCCGGGCCTTTGGGCGTCTTGACGACGATGATCTTAAGGACGGCTTCCTCGCCGTTCATCGGGCCCACGCCATAGCGGGCCTCGAGCCTGGCCAGGCGGCGAGCGTAGCGGCTCTTCAGCATGTTCCGTCACCTTTCCCGACAGCCTGGCCTTCGATTCGAAGGTAAATGTCGGCCATCTCTACCTCCGCCCTCTGTCGCCCGTGATGCTCATCATCTCCTCGTAGAGGATGTTCCGGGCCTCCCGGACCGTCCGGCGATCAAGGCTCTGCACGTTGACCGTCTGGTGGATCGTGATCGTCGGCGCGGGCCCGGCAGCTGCCGCTCCGGCAAGCGCCGGGGTCATCATCCCGGACGCCAGGCCCATGCCGGAGAGGGCGTCCCGGAAGACGGAGAGGAGCTTCTTCTCCGGGAGGTAATACTCGGTATCGTTCTCCGCGACCGTATGGGCCGGGAGCAGCGTCTTCTCTTCGAAGACCGCGCCCTCGTCGAACTTGAGGAGCTTCGAGAAAAGCTTGGAGACGACGGCGAAAGCGCCCGCCGCGAGCGGGATGGCCACGAACCAGGGGAACGACTTGAAGATCCCCGCGATCGCGTGGGCGACAGCTGCCATCTGCGCACTCATGATCTCTTTTATCGTCAACCGGGCGAGGTCCGCGATCATCCCGTCGACGACATTCCGAAGCGCCTCGCCCATCGACTCCGCGCCCCTAGCTATCGAAATGAAGCCGTCGGCCATGACACTGGCCATCTGCTCGCCGGTGGCGGTGAAGGACTGCATTTCCGCCCGGGCCTTTTCTGACGCCGCGGCGCTCAGGTCCGCTCCCTTTTGGGTGAATTCGTCGATGATGTCGAGACCCAAGGAGGCCTGCCCGGCGACTCCGCTCAGGTCCATTTCGATCGGAACCTCTATGATGTCGAGGGAATCGAGCTCAGAGGTCACGCGCTCGAGGTTGCCCGCGAGATCTAAGGAGCTCGAGCCGAGAGCGTCGAACTTTGCTTTCTCCACGGTAATGACTGAGCCCGCCCCGCTCAGCCCAGCCTTGAGCTCATCGAGAGCCTGGAAGAGCGCGTCGAAGGCGACGACGACCGAGGAGGCCTTCTCGATATTAGCGGCGCTCATCTGTGCGAAATTGGTCTGCTGGGCCCGGGCCATCTCCGCGAAATTCATGAGGAACTCGTTCATCCCGGCCGTCATGTCCGTCTTCGTGCGGGTGCCGTTCTTGACGATCCACTCGGCGATGTCAGCCGTCGCGCCCTGCATCCAGCTCCAGGCCGATTGCACGGCCCCTTTTAGCGACGGCATGAGGACTATCAAGCCCTCGACCGCTTTCGCCATGATCCTGAAGGCGCCAACGAAGACTTGGGCCGCGCCGAGGGCCCAATCCTGGAGCTTTCACGACGCGGCGAATTCGGCGATCTTGGACCGGAGGACAGCGAGTCCGTCCGTCATCCCTGAGACGAGGGACCTCGTGGCGGGAATAAGGGCAAGGGCGATATCGTTCCGGATCCCCGCGAAGGCGCCCTTGAGCTCGGCCAGGGAGTCGTTGAACATGTCGCAGGCCTTGGCCGAATCCTTGGAGAAGACGAGCCCCAGCCGGGCCGCGGCGGCGGCCTCTTCCTCCAGGCCCTTGCTGCCGAGGTTGAGCAGCGGGATAAGCTCCATGCCGGAACGGCCGAAGACATCCTGGGCCAGCGCGGTCTTCATGGCCCCGTCCTCCAGCGCGGAGAACCGATCGGCCACGCCGAAGAGCACGTCGTTGAGCGGGCGAAGCTTGCCCGTCGAGTCGACGATGTCGACGCCCAAGGACTTGAACATATCGGCCTGGGCCTTCCCGCCGGCAGCCGCGGTCTGCATATTCGAGGCGAGGCCCCTGAGACCTATGGCCAGGCCATCGATCGAGGCGCCGCTCTTCTCCGCGGCGAGCTTGAACGACGAGAGGATCTCCGTCGCGATCCCCGTCCGCTGGCTCATGTCATTGATCTCGTCGCCGGCATTCGCGGTCATCTTCACCGCAGCAGCGATCCCCGCAGCTGCAGCGGCACCGACGAGGGCAAGCTTCTTTCCTATATCGGCGAACTCACGGCCCAGCTTGGCAGCCTGGGTCCCGAGCTCCTTCACGTCCTTCTGGACGGATGAGATGCCCTGATTCCATTCCGTCTTGTCCAGGCCGATGTGGCCGAGGATCGAACCAAGATCAAAGCCGCTCGCCATTGCCTTTCTCCTTCTCGGTGAATTCCCTGATGAGCTCGTTGATCGTGTCGCCGAGCTTCTTAAGCTTGCGGAGGCGCCCGGGCATCCACCCGCCGCCGATCCAGCCGGCCACGATGCCCTCCATCTTCTCCGGCGTGAGGCCCGGGTCCTCGTCGACGGCAAAGAGCCACAGATAGCGCGCTATGAGACGGAGGCCCTTCTCTTCCTTGATCGCCCCGATCGCCGAGGGAAGTGCCCGGCCGCCGTAGACGGACTGCAATCGCTTAAGTGCGTAGGGCGTGATACGCAGATCCCGCGGCCGGTCGAGGTTTATCTTCATTTGCCGCTCCCTTTGAAATTCTGGCCCAGCTTCTCGCGGATGTAGTCGACGGCAATCTGCATGAAGTGCCGGCTGTGACCCGCCATCTTCTTTTCGAGAAACTTCGAGCCCGGGCCGGGGACGCGGGTACGGGTATAATTCTTGATCGGGTAGCTCCCGTCCTCCCGGTGCCCTTCATGCTGGACGGCCGCATAGGGCGAGTTGTAGCCGAAGGAGACAGAGATCTTGTCGCCGGAGATCTCGGGCTCCTTGACCAGGCGCGAGGCCCGGAGGTCGCCGTGGAGGTAGGGGGTCTGGGGGATCTCGTCGTCGGAGGCCTTGAGGACTGCCTGGGCGGCCGTGAAGAGGCCCTGGGCGGCGAGCTTGGTGCCCGCCTGCTCACAGAACTCCCGGAACTTCTTGTCGAAGTCGGAGGTCTCGAAGTAGAACCCCTTCTTGCTGGCCATCATACGCCTCGATTCCCGCCAAGGACAGGGGCCGGCCAGGGCGGGGCTGCTGAAGCGGTATCGAGTGGGCGGGGATGCCGGAGCATCATGAGACGTCCTTGATTCGCTGATTGAAGCCCTGGCGTCTGCGCTCGAGGCCTTCGGGGCTGATGCGATCAGGCCCGTCTTGGCGCTTGCCCTGTTCGATCATCCTGGCCAGCCGCCTGATCTCGGCCCTTTCGTTGACGAGCGGATCCCTGAGCTCGAAGGGCAAGCCCTTCGGGATCGGCAAGAGCCCGTCTTTATCTGTCCCGTCTTTGTCCGGACATTTTCGGACGGGGGGGGACGCCTCTCCCTCTCCTTCTTCGTTTTTCTTGTCTTCGCCTGAAGAGGGGGAATGGGGGGGATGATGAAGACGGTAGAGGCGTTTCCTTTCCGCCTCCGCTTCTCGGAGGGATCGCGCTCGGTAGACCTGGTAGTTGATGAGCTCGAAGCCGCCATCGACCCGGCGAAGCCGCCGGCCTTCGTCATTCGTCGACCTCGATTCCGGATCCGGCGCCTCGAGTCGGACGATCGCAGCCCTGACCACATCAAGGGAGAGGCGAGCGACCGAGGAGATATAGACGGCCGAAACCGGCGCGATGCCGTCGCTATCACAGGCTGCCAGCAAAACGACCCAGATCTTGAAGGTGTCGCTGTCCTCGGCCATAATCGAGGACTGCAAGATCCCGCGATCTAGTTTCGTGAACATCACCGGCCCGTCTTCGCCAGCTGCGCGTCCAGGCGCCGCTCGAGCTCACGACCATCGACGCGGACGGTCCGACCGAGATGGACGGCCGGGATCTCGCCGCGGGAGATCATCTTCCGGACGCCGGCGATACTGAGGCCCAGGAGCTCGGCGCACTCGCGCGTTGAGATCCATCGACGCGCCGGCACGGTCACTTCTCGACCTCGGGCGGGCACATGCCGAGGGCCTTCAGGATCCTCGTCTTTGCCGCGGCGACGGCTGGCGTGTCGCGGACCAGGTTGTGCTCGATGCGGC
This sequence comes from Acidobacteriota bacterium, assembly GCA_039683095.1. Lineage (NCBI taxonomy): Bacteria > Pseudomonadati > Acidobacteriota > Acidobacteriota bacterium. The sequence continues at coordinate 59,648 of JBDKSB010000005.1, forward strand.
TGATGAGGCCCGGGTCAACCTCGGCAGCTTGGGCCACATCGACCTGGCGGAGATCCCTTTGCCGCCGAAGAGCCCTGATGACCTGACCATTCATTTGACTTCCTCCTGCTAAATCGTCAACAATATTGTCAGGCAGATTTGGCAATGAGTCATCGGCATAATGACCCGAGGAAAGTTCTGACAGCAGAGGCGGGACGAGTTCGCGCGCGCTATCTGAGGGCGAACAAAGACAGGCCCGGTCCTGAACCAGAGTTCGACAACTTTATGCTTGAGGCCGGCACGGGTCTGGGGCTTGATGTCTCAGGACGTATGGGCCCGAATGGTGAATGGAAAACGAGGTACGAGGTCTGGAAACGTGGCGCGGGCTACCGTCGGATGAAGTACCTGGAGGGACTGGGCGGCGACCACATCCCGCACGTCATCGAGGGCCCCTTTGCGGAAATCGGCAACTTCGTTGTCCGAAACCCGCGTCGCGATGGTGGGCGATCAAGCATCACGCCAGCCTGCCCCTTCATGAAGGCCGTCTACGCCGTCATGGCTGCCCTCGAAAATGGTCCTGGCGGCCGACCGCCAAAGCCCATGCCTTCCGATCGCGAGCTGATGAGAATCTTCCGTCCGCCCGGGAAAAAGAACTGCACAGCGGCGGAACTGGCCCGGTACCGGCCCGTCATCAAGAAGCTGGCTAGAGAACTCGCCGCACGATCGCCGGGAACTGACGGAGATCTCTGAGGTCTGGCCTATTAATGGGCTATCTCTAGAGCGTCCTTGTCGAAGGCATACCAGGAAGGCTTCTCTGCCGCCAGGACAGGGAACCAAGTGCATTCGAGAGAACCATCATCCTGAATGATACTGGTAACGGTCATTTTAGGGCCGCCCGATTTGAGTCTCACGACGTCGCCCTTCTTGAACTGTTGATCCATCTGAACCTCCTATCGGACGAGTAATCCAGCGGTCTTCCCTTGGCCGGCCCCTGCCGGTGTCAAGATCGGCGCCGCTTTTGCTGCTGTTTCATCCGGTCCTCAAGCCAGCGGTCGATCAGGTCCACCCGGAATAGGACCCGGCGTCTGAGCTTCACGTGCGGGAGTCCTTCCTTCATCAGCCGGTCGACCGTCGCCGAGCTGATCTTCAGGTAGCCCTGTAGATCCTTCTTGTTCAGGTACTCCCTTTCCATTTGCCCGAGGATAGCACGAAGAAGAACAGAAAAAAAGACTTGACACGAATGATACGTTATGATTGATTAGGATACGTAAGGATGATTACAAGGAGGTACGATGAACGATTACCTAACCGTCAACGAGGCAAGCGAGCTCCTCAGGTGCTCGCGTCTGACCGTCTGCCGCTGGATTAAAGCGAAGAAGCTCCGCGCGTTTAAGCTCGCTGGCGGGCGCAGCTGGAGGATCCGGCGCGCGGACTTCGAACGATTCACCAGCGGGGCCCCTGCCCGCAAAAATTCCTAAAGTGAAAAGGAGGACGACTGTATGAAAAAGACGAACGGGGGAAAGGTGCAGCTCAAGAAGGGCGCCGCGATGTGGATGGGCGGTGCTATCCGGCTCGTCCTGAAGCCGGACCTCTGCGCCGACCTGGCGGCGGGAAAGCAGATAACGATCGACTTCGGAACTCCGGGGACGTGTGAATGGAATGAGCTCGACCTTCAGGTCGAGGCGGGCCCGGAGAACAAGATCAAGGAGCTCTCGCCCTGGTTCGACCTGGACCAATCGCTCCTCGAGGTCAAGAACAGCGTCATCACGGACGGGCCGGAATATGTTCAGGACTACTTCGCCGTCTACCTTGAGGAGAGCGAGAATCGGAGCATGGGCTTTACGATCAACGGAAAGCAGGCGCGGGCCCTGGCCGATATGCTGCTCGCCTACTGCCGCGTCTGTGAATCTATCGAGGCGCTCGAGACCACGCCGACGACCGCCTGACCATTCCTCCGGCCCGGGGCGAGGTCCTGGGCCGGGTGAAAGGCCAGGAGGTCATCATGAGCGAAGATCGACGCCGACCGTATCTATCGGACCGGCGCTGCGGCCGCTGCCTCATCCCGCTCGAAATCAGGGAACGGCGCGAGGACGGATGGCTGATCGTGACCTACCGCTGCCCGATCTGCGGCTTCAACCAGGCCATCACGTTTTCACCCCAGGAGCTCGAGGAGTGGGCCCGCCGGCATCCAGGGACCAGGACCGGGGAGATCGCCCCGCAGAAATGCGTCTGACGCATTTTTCGGGCCATCGTATAGCCAACCGGGGAGGAGATCATGAAGTCCAAGCCTGAGCGGAACCTGAGGCTCGTCGACGGGAAGTGGTACTTCGACTTCACATTCTCCGGGAAGCGGCGGCGCGGCTTCGCCGGCTACACGAAGGACCAGGCCCGTAATACCATCGTGAAGCTCAGGGCCGAGCTGCTCGACGTCGCCCGCGGATTCAAGAAGCCGGCGGCCGAGGACATCCTCTTCGAGGATTTCGCAGACAAGTTCCTGGAGAGCTATTCGAAGATCGAGAAGAGATCCTGGAAGTCCGACGAGCTGTCGATCGGGAACCTCAAGCGCTTCTTCAAGGGGAAGACGCTGAGCTCGATCACGGCCGAGGACGTCGAGCACTACCGCGCGGCCCGCAAGGTCGAGGCCCGCAAAAACTCGACGCTCGGCAAGCCGATCTCGCCGGCGACGGCCAACCGGGAGCTCGCCTGTCTCAAGTGCCTCTTCAACAGGGCCGTCGAGTGGGGCCGGATCGAGACGAGCCCCGCGGCCAGGGTGAAGCAGCTGAAGGAGCCGCCGGCCCGGGAGACGATCCTGACCGCCGACCAGGCCCGCCAGCTCCTCGAGGTCGCGGCGCCGGAGTACCGCCCCGTCTTCATAGTCGCCCTCGGGACCGGCATGCGCCGCGGCGAGATCCTGTCGCTCAAGTGGACGGACCTGGACCTTGTCCGCGGGATCATCACCGTGACGAATTCGAAGTCCGGGAAGAGCCGGAAGATCCCGATGAGCGGTGCCGTCGGCGCGGCCCTGGGCGGTGTGCCTCACCGCGGAGAGTACGTCTTCTGGAACCCGGAGACCCGGACCAGGCTCAAGGATATAAAGAAGCCCTGGGCGGCCGCGTGCACGGTGGCGAAGATCTCGGGCGTCCGCTTCCACGACTGCCGACACACGGCCTTGACTTGGATGCTCCAGAGCGGCGCGGACATCGTCTCCGTCTCCAAGATCGCCGGCCATGCCTCGATCGTCATGACGCAAAAGTACTGCCACGCCTCCCCCGAAATGCAGCGCCTGGCCGTCAACAGCGTGGGCGAGATCCTGGAACCAACACGACAGAAAGTCGACACCCCCCGGGACGCCTCGGCGCACGTATCCTCATAAGTGGTTGAAAAAGAAGCGCGCCCGGGGTGACTCGAACACCCGACCTGCTGATTCGTAGTCGAAGGGAATCCCGGGCTAATTGTGTGATAACTCAACGGATGAGCGCTCCTCGTTTTTCCCCTGTGCCACATTTGTGCCAGTCGCCGGGCTAGCGGCGCGTCCGGGATCCTCGAAAAGCGCAGCCAGCGCGTTGACGGCCTTCCGCCTGTTCTCGTCGTTCGGGTTGATGTATCGCGTCGTCGTCCGGATGTCCCGGTGGCCGAGGATCTGCTGGACCGTCGTGAGCGGGATCCCGGCCGTGGCCATGTACGTGCCGGCGCAGTGCCGGAGGTCATGGAAGTGGAGCTCCGGGAGGCCCGCTTTCGCCCGCGCGGCCTCGAAGGCCTTCTTGCAGTCGACCAGGTGCCCCCTCCCCCATCGGCCCGCGAAGACGTAATCGCCCTTCCGCTCGATCGAGGCGAGGACGCTGAGCACCACGGAATTCATGGGCACCCGGAGGAACTTCACGCTCTTCGTCCGTGCGAAGGAGATCACCCCATCCTCGAAGTTCACCTGGGACCAGCGGAGGCCCAGGATCTCACCGCGACGAAGGCCCGTGTTCAGCGCGATAAGAACGATCTTCCTGAGCGTATCGTCCGCGGCCTCGAGGAGCGCGGCAACCTGGTCCCTGTTCAGAATGTAGTCGCGCGACTGCTCGGCGTAGAACGAGACAGCCTTGACCGGGTTCTCTCCCCGGAGGCGGTGCTGCTTCAGGGCCACGTTGAACATGTTCTTGAGGACCGCGAGCTCACGATTGACGCTCGAGCCCTTCCTCTCCCGGGTCCTGGGCTTACCGTCGGCGCCGGCCTTGCAGGCAATCCGCTGCTTCATCCGCTTCTGTTTGTAGGCCTCGACCATCTCGGGCGTGATCTTCGAGAGCGGGATCTCGCCGAAGTGGCTGGCCAGGTGCTTGATGTAGCCCCGGACCGAGCGGATGGATCTGGTGCCGGCCCTAATCTGTTCGTACTCCTTAGCGAAGCCGGAGAAGTGGAGGGCCTGTTTCCGTTCGAAGCCCAGGGACCCGCGCTCCACATCGGTCCTTTTCGCGGCGAGCGATCGCAGCGCCTCGTCCTTCAGGCCAGAGGCCTTCTCTCGCTTCCGGCAGCCATCGACCCAGAAGTCGATATACCAAACCTTCCCGCGCTTGTAGATTCGGCCCTGCCCGGGTACTCGAATATATGTGCTCATGGCGAATTCCTGACCCTTAGTGTCGGGCCGGGATTTGGGCCCCGGCCCTCTGTGAAGGTCAGGCGATGGCCGGCTCGGCCATGAGTGCGTTGATGCCCTCGCAGATCCGCACGTAGTTCATCAGTACGTCCGCTATGGCCCTCGCTTGCTTCGGATTCACGAGGAAGCCCAAATTCCGGCTCTCGTCTTGCTCCAGGTGGACCTTGAAGTAGTCGTGAACGTCATCCGGCCCATCGATAGCGGCGCTGTTCTGGATCCTCAGGGGCACCTCGTCCAGGTTAAACCAGGGCGTGAGCTCCTTGATCCTGTTTTCCGGACCAGGCTCGATTTGAAGGACAAGCTCGGACCATTCGCCCGTCCCCGGGGTGCCGAGATCGATCGAGGCCGGCTTCCCCGCCGCCAGCTCTGCGAAGTGTTCTGGCTTCACGATAAGCCTAATGGATCCGGCGATCTTCATCGAGGCGCCCTGGTTGAGCTGCGCCACGCGCCCCTTCGTCGCGTTCACGCAAGCACCTCGACGAAGCCGGCCGCTGCGCCATGGCCCGGGTCCTGCCGCTTCGCGGGCCTTTCGTCAGGCCGGAAGAAGCCGTCCGCTGCGCGGAGGTTCCACACGGGAACGGGCTCTTGAGCCCGCCGTTCCTTAGCGCCCGTCATGGGCCGGCGCCGTTGCCCGATGCGCTTAGTCATAGCCACCCCCTAAACCTGGTATTTTTCTCGAAAGTCGGCCCCGCCTTTGATGAAGCCCTGGAAGTCTGCCCGCTCCACCCGCCAGATGCGCCCGTTTCCGGGCTTGAAAGCGCGGAGGCGGCCAGATATGATCCAGCGGATCACCGTATCGCGCTCGACTTTGAGAAGCTTCCCGATTTCATTGACGGTCAAGAAAGCGTCCAATCCCCTTCTCCATGCGGCTTCTAGCCATCTCTATACGGTATTATACGGTCTTAAACGGCTAATGTCAAGCCCCCCTATGAAAATAATCCCCCTCGTGCTAATATCCTGCCTGACATGCCCGAAGAGTTGATGACCAAGGCCGAGGCGGCGGAATTTCTTCGGATTAGCCTTGATACCCTCGAAAAACTCATGCGCCGGGGCCTCCCCTATGTTAAATTTGAGCGCCGGGTCCTCTTCCGGAAGCGCGATATCGATAAATGGCTGGAATCAAAGGTCGTGCTGAGGCATCCGAAATAGCGTCCCGGCTTCAAATTCCTATTCTGCCCTTCTCGGCACTCCCATAATCTATTGCGCCGGTGGCGCGTCCCGACCTCTTCCGATCCTCGTCCGCCAGCAGCGGCCGGCTCGAAAAGGCCTTCCGGATAAAGCCGCCCAGGGTGGATTTCGGCGATAGCCCCCTTCTCCGTTATCGGGTCTTCGGGCGGCCATCAGAGGGCTCCCTTGTTATGGTCGAGGTGCCGCTGGAGGAGCGGGACGATCTGCCGGCGGGTCACACTCAGCACGTCCGAGCCGTCGAGGGCTCGGATGTTGAAGTTGAAGATCATGCCGGCCGCGGCCGGCGCGCCGATCCGCCCGGCGCCGGCCATCGCCTGCTGGACGAGCTTAATGAGCTTCGCCTCGGGCAGCACGTACTCGGTCCCGTGGCCGATCTCGGCGATCGTGGGCCGGTCGAACACGCCGCCCTCCCGGAACTTGAGGACCTTGGCGAACAGGGCGTTGATGGCCGCGAAGGCGCCGGCCGCGGCGATCAGGTCGAGCGGGAACGGGAGCTTGGCAAAGATGTTGGCGATGTGCCGGGCCAGGGCCTTCATCTTCTCCGCCTTCCCGACCGTGATCGCATTCTTAATTTCCACGACAGCCATGAGCTCCAGGCCCGTGACCGTCTCCTTGACGAAGTTCTTAAAGATACTGCCGACGCTCTTGAAGATCGATCCGGTGCTGTCGCCCCAGGAGATCGACTGGGAGATCATGTTCCCGATCGCCTGGTTCCAGACCTGGCTGAGCTCGGTAGCGCTCCTGGCGGCCTCGGCGTTTGCCGCGGCGATCTTCATCGCCTCCTGGACGATCGGCCCGGTTGTTATCGGCTTCGGGAGTTCCGCTTCCGCGGCCTTCTGGGTGAACGGGATGGGCTCGGGGAGCTTCGTCCGGCCCAGGGCCGCGGCCTGCATGGCCACATAGATGTCCTTCGTCGCCCCGTAGAGCTGGACCCTGAGCTCCTTGATCTTCTCCTGCAGGGCCTGGATGACGCCCGTGTCGCCGGGCGTGATGCGCCGCATTTCGGCCAGGGCCTTGATCGCCAGCTCGAGCTGGCCCCGGAGTTCGTCTCCGCCTTTGATCCCGAGGTCCTCGAGCCATTTGGCCAGCTGATTGGCCGCGGCACCGGTCTCCGAGAAGCCGCGCTTGGCTCGCTCCGCCTCCTCGGCTTCCTGGGCCAGGATCTTGGCCAGGGCCGCGGCCGCGGCCTTGCCGAGCATGTTGCTTTTGATCCATTCGACGAGTTGGGCGCTCGAGAGACCGTACTGGATCCGGAGGAGCGTGATCTCTTGCCTGTTCCAGCCGATGGCGTCGGCCATCTTGGCGAGCGACTCCCCGGCCCGGTTGTTGGCGTCAATCGTCTGCTCCGCCGCATCCTTGAGTTCCCGGCCCAGGTTGCCGCTGAGCCGCTTGATCTCGTCGGCCAGACTGGTAATGACGTCCTGGAGAACCCCCGTCGAAAGAATGGCCTCGCCGAAGGACTTCTTTGCCTCCTTCCATTCGAGCCCGAGCCTCTTGACCTTCCCGGCGTAAGTCTCTGTATCGGCGACCGCCCGGCTGTAAAAGCCCTCGAGGGCCTTCATCAACTCCGCGTGCTTGGCTGACTCGGTTGTCGCGTTTCGGATGGCGGGGACCAGTTGGCCGATCGCCCGATAGTTGCCGGACATGGCCTTGGCGACCATCTCGGCCGCGCCCTGGAGATCCATGGTGAAGACCGCGGCCAGGCCGATCGCGCCCCTGGTCGCGGCCTTGATACCCTGCTCGTCGAGATTCGTGAGTTGCAGGAGCAGGCTCTCGGCCTTTAGGATATTGTCATCCGTCTCGAGCCCGGCCGCCTGCAAACTATCGGCATAACCCTGGAGGTTTTTGACCATCCCGGGCATCGTCCGGCCCGAAATGGCGAAGGCTGTATTCAGACCCTTGAGAGCCTTCTCGTACTCCGCCGCCTCATTGATTGAGTCCGCGAAGAAGCGCTCGACCTCGGAGATCACCTTGCTGAAGATCGAGGTTATCCCAATGGCCGTAACGAACTGGCCGGCCATCGAGGAGATCGCGCCCTTGAGGAAGCCGACCGATTTGCCGGCGCCGGCCCCGGATTGGCCCAGACCCCGGACGCCCTCCTCGAGCTTCTTGATGGTCGCCGACCCCTTGTCGTCGATCGTGACCGTGAACTTGATGTCACCCATCGTTCTTCTGGTTCCTTTCCACGCTCCGGGTCATCCGCGCAGCATAAAGATTGGCGCTGGTCTCGGCCTCGCGCGCGCCTTCGGGCGATCCGAAATCGAAGAGTCCGGATCGGTAGTCCGAGAGATGTTTGGCCTCATGAAAAATCGAGGCGGAGATTTCCTGGGCGGGCTGGTCGGCATTCATAAATATTTTGGGCTTGCGCCATCCCCTGCCGTTGCCAAGCGCCGAACCGACGGGGTGTGTCGCCGCCCAAAATCCCCCTTCCCGATCCACGGAGATGGGACCATCCTTGGGCAAGGCCTGCGACGTTCCTGCGATATGGCATGCGATCTCGCCTAGAAGCCGCCGGACCCCTGCCAAGCCCTCGAGCACCTTGGCTTGAGACTCCGAGACCGGGCGAACCCAGCGGATCTCTATTTCGGGCAGCCCCAGGTCATCCCGGGCTCGCCGCAGCGCGCAGTCCGCAGCCGTGATCTTCCCAGGATCGACGCGCGCAGCCTCAATGATCTCGTAATAAACCTCGGCCACGGGCTGGTCTTTTCTGGATCCTCAGTCAAGTTTGTAGCCGTTCATTTCCGAGCGCTTTTTGAACTCGGCCAGGAAATCCGGATAGCCGACTTGGGGCAGGAGTGTCAGGTCCGGCCTGCCCGTGGGCGTCAGCCGGGCCCGCTGGGGTCCGGAGAAAAGCGCGTTGATCTCGAGATCGGCTTCCTCCTGGATGCTGAGCAATTCGCGCTCGACAGCCGCGGCGGCATTGAGTTTCAGCCAAAGGTCCGAGAGCTTTGCAGCGTAGGCGCCCCGGTATTTCGCCGTGATCTCTTCGATGACCACGGGTTGAAGCGCTTTTATCTCGGGCTGGAACAGCCGTCCGGACTCTTCGGCCCTCTTCACCTCGGCTTGGAGGACCCGAACCTGGCCGAGGAGTTTGTCCGCGGCGTCGCGTTTTTTTTGCCATCCGGACTCGGCCACGGCCTCAGCCAAAAGGGCCTCGCGCTCGACCGAGTCGTAGGCCCTCTCCTTTTCTGCGAACTTTTCCCGCAGGGGCCCGAGGTTCGCGGCATGGGCCGCGGCGGCGTCGTTAAGCTTCTTGAGTTTTGACAAGGCTTCGTTCATTAGAGATTCTCCTTTTTGAGTATTTCCATGAGAGACAGGGCCCCCAGTTGGAGCTTGAGAAGATCTATCCTTATGGCCAGATCATCGAACTGCACGATAAGCCGGCGCTCGTCATCGGGCCGGACGATGATGGGGCCCAGGCCGTATAAAAGCTCGATATCGTCCTCGTGGCCCTCGGCTGAAATATAATCGTCGAAGGCCGGCATCTTGACCTGGCTGGGATTAGCGCCTGGGCAGGCCTGGAAGACGCAGGGGCTGATCTCCCAGAGGTCGATCTCCTTGAGCAGCCGGCCGGGCGAGGATACGGCCGGCCCGTCCCGGATGACCCGGAAGCCGACCGACAGGCCGTTGACCGCCTTCTGCTTCATCAGGGACCTGGTCTCGGCGCCCCGCTGGACGTCCAGGTTGAGCTCGCCCTGGATCTTCAGCCCCTTCTCGTCCTCCTCGCCCCGGATGATCCCGATCGGCTCCATCACGTTGTGCGACCAGAGCATCGGGAAGACCTTTTTCTCGCGGAGGGTCTTCTTGAAGGCGCCGCGGGCGACGATGTCCCCATAGGCGTCGACCGTATCGAAGACCGAGGCGTAACCCGTGAAGGTGCCCCGGTCGTCATCCATATCGGTCAGGGTGAACTTGAGGTCTTTGGTTTCAAGCTTCTTGGTCATGGGTTTTCATTCCCCTCGGAAGATCCTCGGTGGAGATCTTCCCGCTTCCATCTCTTGAGCTCGACGATCAGGCCGTCGAGCAGTTCGATCCTTCTCCCGGTCTCCTCCATGCTTTCGGCGGTCGCCCGGGGATCATTAAGCCGAGCCGAATAGTTCAGCAGCATGAGTGCCGCCGATTTGGCCCTGGTCCGAAGGAGGCCTAGGAGCATTGACGCATTAGTAATTTCCATCAATTTCCCCCTATTCGACCGGGGCTCACCAAGCCCGCGGACCCCTGCCCGAAATGCGGAAGGCTTCAACGCAGGCCCCGGCCGCCGCCACGGCCACGTCATCGTGTCCGCCATTTGGATAGTGATCGATTAGTTCGCGTCCGCCGGCGCGCGTTCGCCGCTCGAGCCCCGCGAGTTGGGCGGCCATGCGCTTGTTTTCGAGGAGTTCGACCGTCCCGTTCGAGACGAGCGGGAGGAAGTTGAGATAAATCTCTGACGCCGGGAGCTCCGACGGGTCCACGATTATGCCGTAATTCATAAAGGCGCTAGATACCCACTCCCCGGCGTACCTGTCCGCCCGGACAGAATAAACCCCGAACGCCTTGAGCATTTCGGAGAATTCCCGCACAACGTCTTCCGGGACGAATGGAGGGCGGCGCTCCCGCAGGACATCCAGGATGATCTTTCCGGAGGTCCGGTCCTTGTGCGCTATCCCGAGCGTCATGGAGTCCGACCGGCCGCCCGAAGGATCGCAGAAGGCCACATAATCGGCCCCTTCGGCGCGCGGGAGTTCGGGCCGGCCTGGGATGAGCACGGCTTCGATCATCTCCGGAGAAAGGAACGAGGTCACATCATCCCGCCATTCGGCCTCCCACTCGGCCAGGGCCGCGGCTTTGTCGGAGGCCAGGGCCGTCTCGATCGTCTTCTTGTTGATCGTGGGGTTCATGACTGATGTCGGCGCCTTCCAGACAAGCGATCCGCCGGCCTTCCCGAAGTGCTGGCGGAACTGGTCCCAGAGAACGCCCTGCCGGCTGTACGGCGTCGAGATCCCGATGAGAACCGATTCGGCTACCGTGGCCAGCGCCGGCCGGATCGCCGCCAGGACCTCCCGATCCGGATTGGCCCCGGTTTCCTCAGAGCGCCAGAAGGCCATCTCCTCGAGTATCGCGGCGATGAGCGTATAGCCCCGGACGGAACGGAAGCTGCAGGTCTTAACCGTGATGTTCACTGAGTTCCGTAGCTCCAGCGTCTCCTTTGTTTCCTGGGCGATCATCGTTCTAAGGCTCGGATTCCCGTTGAAGATTCCCGAGATATAGCCCTTGATGATGCCGGCCTGGGCTTTGTCGACCGCAACTATGAAGATCCAACCCTTTTCGCCCGGGCTCAGGAATTGTCGCCAATTCTTGAAGACGGCCAGGTAGGAGGCTATAACCGCGCTCATGAACGACTTGCCGGACCGCCGGCCGCAGATGACGAATGATTCTGTGGCCGGCTCTCGCGGTGCAGCATCAAGGCCCGTCGCGGCCCGGAAGAGTTCGATATCCTTCGGCTCCTCGATCCCGAGCCCGAAAAGCGCCCGAAGATAAATCTCCCAGGAGTGCCAGGTCTGGGGATCCCGGAAGAGGGGCCGAAAGACTTTTGGGCTGCTGATCGCCTGGACGATATTCATACTGCCTCCCGCCGGAATTCCAGGAAAGCGGCCAAGCAGAGAAGCGGAACCCGGATCATCGCCAATCGTTGCCGGAGTCGCCCGCGGTCTCTGGATTCAAAAAGCTCTTTGACCATCCGCCCGGTATTTAGGAGGGTCAGTTTAGGGTCGTCTTCGAGAAGCGCGATCCATAGGAAAAGAGTCATCTTCTCAAGCGTGTATGGCGGGGCAGCGACATGGCTGATGATCCTCTTGATGTCGCTTTTCAAGATGTTCTCAGCCAGGGTGATGGAGTTCTTGGTGAATCCGATCGCCCGCTTCCTGTCCAACTTGATGGATCGTTTTTTCACGCTGCCCTCCCGAGCCTGCGAATCTGACCTCGCAGGCCTTCGGCCCGGCCGGCGTTTAGGGCCGCCTCGAGCTCGGTTAGAGACCAGGCCAGCCCCCGACACCTTGCCGAGCAGAACCGCTTCCGCTCCCCCCGGCTGCCCGGCTTCATCTCAGACAGGCAGGTCTCGCACGCCCAGAAGGACTCGGGCGCCGACTTAAAACCATTAACGGTTTTCTGCGCGGACGAGGCCGGGCGGCTGCCGTTATGGACGAGCCCCTCGCCGTTCGCTTTACAGAAACCGTTAACACCGCCATTCCGGCTCGACCTCGGGCTGGTTCGAAACCCCATTTCGCCCACTCGGCCAACTTCCTGGTCAGCCTCTGCGCCTGATTCAGAAGCAATGGGGACCCTGGTCTCGCCCTTGACGAGGGCCCGGCCTTCATAAATCCTGTCCTTACTGTGTTTGTTCATGCGTCGTTTTCCGGGCCGGCTTCCCCGCCGCCCTGGTCCTTAGCCGCGCCGCTTCGAGATCGCCTCTCTTGCGCGATTTCAGAGGCCCGTTGACCGCCCTCTCCGACGCCCCCGCCCGGACCCGGTCCTTCCGGGCCCTTGTCGTTGCCCCGGCCGCCCGACGATCGCTCGTCCTGGGCCCTCCCGGGGCCATTTTCCACGGGCGCCGGCGCTAGTTCGCCCTGGCCGTCGCCGCTCCCGTTGCCCGGGCGGGCCTGCGCCTCGGCCTGGTCGTGCTCGCGGATGATCTCCGCGATCGTCAGGATCGGCCCCTCGGGCAGCTTCTGCGAGGCCAGCCGGGCCGCGGCCTCGAGGTTCAGGCGCTCGAGGTTCGAATAGGCCACGAGCTGGTCGCAGAGGACGGAGTGCATCTCGAGATTCCCCTTGGCCAGGCTGTCGCCGCGCATGACCCCAGCCCGCTTGACATACAGCATCCCGAGCTCGCGGATGAGCCGGGCATCGTGCGCGCCGGCAATCAGAACCTCGACGTCCGCGGGGATTTGGTCCCCGCCGTACCGCTGGCGAACGGCGGCGTAGATCTCCCTTACCCGAGCCTGCGTTCGCTTCCAGGAACGGGCAGAGGGGAGATTCATCGGCACCTGGCCCCGTTTCTCCAGGCCGCGGATCCCGTGCTTGGTGCCGGCCTTCTTGGCCCCCTCGGCCTCGAGCTTTCGGAGACTCATGCTCATCAGATCACCTGTCCAAAACCGCACCGATGGCGGCCGAATCTAACTTGTTCCTGGTCAACAACATGGGGTTTTGGGCCTTCTCCGGGAACCCCAATTCACTGGCACATAACTGGCACAAGGCACCCTGGACGGGGCCGCTTTCCCCGAGAGAACGCAACCGGGCCTGTTGATGCCAAGTCAACGGGTCGGTCGGCTGCCGGCGGGGAGCACGGCCGGCTTGGGCGGTCGCGGTCGTCGCGCTGGCATTCCACGGCGCGGGCCTTATGGGACTTATGAGATTTATGGTATTTATGGGACTTATGGGACTTATGGGGGCGCTCATTAGTCCCATTAGTTCCATTTGTCCCATTAGTTTCATAACACTCTAGACGGAGACTTATAGGATTCGGGCAGTTCCCAGAACGATGACCGCCTCTTTCCAAAACCGGAAGTCTTGTGCTGAATGTTCAGCCGTTCGCGTGCCCGGAAGAGCGAGCTTCGGCTGATTCCCACGGCGCGCGCAGACTTGAGGATATCCGCAAGTTCGACCGAGCCGGCTGCCAGGTGGCCCGTCAACCAGCGGGTCGCAAAGGGGCCCTCCGCCGCTTCTTTTCCGGTGGGCACAGATAGGCTCTCGTCGGCGCCGATGTCGGCGGGCCCATCTTCGAATATTAGGGCCAGATCCTCGCCGATCCGGAAGGCCAGCGGGTCCGGTTTGCGGCAATAGTTCATCTTGAGCGGCCTCAGGAAGCGGCGGTCCGGATCCGCCGGGTCCTGCGTCACGGCCAGGATTGAGCGGGCGATGCCGGCAAAGGCAATCGAGCCTCCGATCCGGTAGATGCCGGCCTGGTCCGTCCTCTTGTTCAGGTGCATGATGGCCAGAACCGCGATTCCCCTTTCTTCGGCGAATTGGACGAGGGGGGTAAGTTTGGTCCTGACGGCCGGGTCCTTGAAATAGTCCGTCTCGCCGATATAGCCGTTGAGCGGGTCGATAATCAGGAGCCGGACATCGGGCATCGTCTGGACCACAACCCGGATCTTCTCGAGATCTGCCTCAATATCGAAGGCCGAGTCCTTAAGGACGATGATCTTTGAGAGGTCGGCGCCGTTTTTGAGCGCCCGGGGCTGGAGCGCATATGCCGGCGAGTCCTCGGCGGAGAGATAGACGGTAGGGGCCGGATCCTGGTCCGGGCCTCCGGGAAGGCTGGCCCCGACGCTGAGGCGCGAGCTGATCCACGTTGCCACGAAGCTCTTGCCAAGCCCCGGATCGCCGACCAGGAGCGTCAGCATCCCCATCGGGATCCGGCCGGGCCAAAGCCAGTCAATCTCCCGGCCCTCGATCTCGCTCAGGCGTTTGAACGTCGGTTCCCCGATCTCCCCCTCGGCCTCGAGTTCGAGCCGGCGGGCTTCCTCAGCCAGGCCGGCGATCTCGTCGAGATCAGCACCTTCCTGGGCAGCCAGGCCTTGCATGCGGCGTTTCGTGTCGTCGGCCAGCTGCCTCAGGATCCGGGCCCGGAAGTCCTTGGGCTTCATGGGCACGAGGCCGGAGGTGATGGCATCGAGATAGGTGGCAATCCCATTGCCCTTGACCTTCTCGGCGATCGTCACGAGCTGCACGGGCTCTCCCGCAGCCCCAAGCTCCTTGAGCGCCTCCCAGACGGCCCGCTGTTCGGCCGTCTTAAAGAAGCCCCGGGGGATCGGGGCGGCTTCGCGCAGCTCCGGAAACTGGACCAGGAAGCCGAGACTGAAATCGCGGTCGCTGAGGCTCATCTTGGCCCGCTCTCTGCCGACCAGCCCTTCGGCAGCACCGCGCGCCGGGCCATCCAGCGGTCAAGCAGGACCCGGTCATAGAGCGCACGGCGGCCGACCTTGACATGGGGGAGACGGCGCCCGGCGGTAAGCTTCTGGACGAAGCTCACGCTCAAGCCGACATAGGCCGCGGCGCCGGCAACATCAAGATACCGAGCGTTCATATCAACTCTCTGATCCATCCCCTGCCCCGGCATCTTCAGGAAATAATTCCTCGACCGGAATCTCGAGGGTGTTGGCCAAACGGATGCGCATCTGAAGATCAGGCCAAAGCCGGCCGTGCTCGACAAAGCCAACCCATTGGCGGGATCGACCGACGAGCCGGGCAAGGGCCCGCTGGCTCAGGCCGCAAACCAACCGAGCTCGGAAAAGGTCGCTGCCCCTGCGGCCTAGCGTTTGGCTAGGGCGCGGCATTAAAAAAGAGTTGGCGAAATTGTCCATTGGTCTTCTCTTCTCACCCGGGGTCGCGTCCGTTCTGCGGCCGAACGCGGGCCGATAGAAAAACGAAAGATTTAAAACGGCGCTGACGGGGAATAATCCGCAAGAGTGTCGCGAAGGGTGCTGTCCCCCTACTTATTTAGACCCTGCGAAATTGAAAAATGACAAATATTAAAAAAAACAGCGGGCCCACCGCTATGTATCGAGGCCGGGTGGCGACCGGTGCGAGGATCAAACACCTCGCCACACTTGCAACACTTGGCCCTTGTTGCTTTTTTCATCCTGCTTAAAGTATGGCACGGCGATTTGGCCGGGTGTCAGGATTTGCGGCACTTACCTCCCGTTAACATGGAGGCGGGTGCCGCTAAAGGTGGAGGGATTCCCCGTTGACAAGGTCGTCAACGAGGATGGTCTTGTAGCCGGCGGGCTGGGGTCTTCCGGGCCTCTTGCAGAAGTTCAGCGTGTTTCTTGAATATCCTCGATGATTCGCCGTATTGGCGCCAGGCCTTGCCCTGGTGGTATCGGAGCTCTCCGGCATGGCCGCATATCGCCCCACAGACGCGCTCGACGGAAAGAACGATGACTTCCTTGAGCTTGTGATCCGGCCCTAAAACTACGACCTCGCGGTCCGGCGCGGGCTCTCGCCGTTCCTTCACATTTTCCGTATAATCAGACTTCGATTGAGGGAGACATTCTGTCCCGTAATTCGGATTCACCCGGATCCGGGCGCGCGGACCGTGAAGAAGCCCCAGGCTCCGGGGCTTGAGGCCCGACGGCGGAACCGGTTTTAGAAGGCCAAAGATCGGGTTGTCTTTCTGTTTATTTAACTCCCCTATCTTTTTGAGGAGCCACTTCTTATGATGGACCTTTTGCCGATACGTTGCCGGCCGACCTCCCGGCCGCCAATTAACCGCAGCCATAGGAACAGATTCGACCATGCCCGGCGGCGGTATGCCGCAAAGCTGCAGCGCCCGCCCCCAGCCCCAGCATTTGCCCTCTTTTTGAACAAGGGCGTTCATCGCATATATGAATTTCTTTTTAGCGTCGTCCGTTGTGATTCGCTCAACCGGATCAGAGAGATATAATCGGCCCGGGCGGGTATCCTCTGATTCGAAATAGGGCACGGCGTCCGGCCGATCGAACACAGAATCATCGTTTGAGAGCGGCTCGTCGTCTTCGGTAACCAGGTCGCCGCATTCGATCCGCGCCCAGCCGGGCCCCTCCTCCTCGTTTGCGGCTGCAATCGCCCGCGCCTTATCCTCGAGACTCAATTTTGGGCATATACGGGAGGCAATCTCTTCTTGTTTCCGGTGCAAGAAATCTGCCCGTTCGTTCCTGATGACTTTTTTTAGTAAGGCCCCGATAGATTGAACCCCATGCACGCCCCGCCAGTTTGGAGATTTCAGGGCATTAAGGCACCTCAGATAGGCGTCGTGGCAGATATCGGGCCATTCTTGGATAAGAAGCGGATCTCCGCGGAATCGTCGGGCGCCCCGGTCTTTTTCCTTTTTAAGCGCCTTGTCAAGTTCGGAACACGTGCGGCTTCGGCTAGTTCCCTGAGCCGAGGCTCCCAACTGCGGCCCAGCCGACTGAATCTTCTTTCGACGCCGGATTTGACAGCCGACCCTCCCGGGTTCATGAAGAAAGGGGAGCGTATCGGACCGCATCGACTCGTCTCCTTGGCCCCACCATCGACCCGCTGCAGTTGGTCGGGGCGGCGGGGGGGGGGCGCCTTTTTGTTTGCCTCTCCCCTAAATATCGGTTACGTCTTCCAAATATGCAAGGCGCGCGTTCATTTATCACCAATACATTGATATTAATGATTTTGCAGCGGGCTTAGGTTTAATCAATCGCCTGGGCGTCGCCTCTTTTTGGTTAGCGATTCTGAATCTTATGCGGGCCCGGACAAGCTCTTCATTTCCCGGGTGAGTGCTGATCCAGTCCTTCCGCTTCATCTCTGCCCCCCGGTTGTAAAACCCATGGCGGGCTCAGGCTGAGCGGCGAAGATACCGCTTTCGGGAGTAGCCCCGGGGTCGGACCACATAGGGGCAAGAAGCCTATTGTGTATCAGGGTAAAATTGAGCATAATCGGGCCAGCTGGAGGAACAATGGAAAACAAGCCAAAAGCACCGGCCGGCCCAAAGCCCGTACCCATCCCGGCTCCCGCAGCTCCAAAACAGCCAGTCCGGCCGCCAGATACCAAGGGGCCGGGGAGGACGATGCCGGCGAAGAACAAGTAGCTAGTCTCCTGAAAAGAGATGGGCGCGCTGGCCCCTCTTAATCTGGTAGAACCTATCCAATTCTTGATAGCCCCCCTTCTGTTTCTTAGTAAAGGATTTCGCTGCATCAGGATAGTTCTCGGGCAAATCATCGATCCACCCCAGAATGAAATCCTCGTAATACCTTTTCATCTTCCTGGAAAGAAGCTTCGCGTTCGCAAGAAAGACGAGCGCCTCGAGTTCGTTCAGCAGCCGCACAATCCAGTTGTGCTGATCGCTGAGGCCCTCTTCGGGCTTGGGGGTCTCGGCCAAAATCGATGAGATCCTGGCCCCAATATCGCTGAACATGGCGGCCTGGGTCGCCTTCCGCTGAAGGCGAAGGGTCTCAATTACAAAGGCTGCGGCAAGTGCAAGAATAAGATTGCTGAGCGTCATAATGATATCCTTGTTGTCCAGTAGCCAGCTCCTCATTCTGGGCCTCCTTGCTTCTTATACGACAATAGAACAGTAAAGAGGCTTTGATTGCAAGGGCGCTGTCGTTTGTGCCACATTTGTGCCACTTGAAAGGGAAAACATGGGCAATTTGGGGCAAGTGTGGGCAAAATGAGCGGAGGCCAGGGGTGGGCCCTAAACGGCTGATTTCACGGCTAATATGGGGGAAAAAGAGAGCGCGCCCGGGGTGACTCGAACACCCGACCTGCTGATTCGTAGGTATCTGGCCCCTAAGCGTAAAGGGCGGGGTTGCTAGAAGATACGGGCACGGCAGTTTTCTGAGGTGACGCTTTTCTTTCCAATTTCGTTCGGGTGCCCAAAACGAGCCCGGCCATCCGCGCTTGGATGTCCAGGGGATAGGGCGTGACATAGAGCGCCGTGATGTTGATATCGGAATGGCCGAGGATATGCTTGAGCGTCACGAGGTCGCCGAAAACCGGCTTGCCGAGAAACCGTGTCGCGAACGTGTGGCGCAAATCGTGAAAGTGCAAGTCCCTGATCTTGGCTTTCCGCTTCGCGGTTGCCCAGCTCCGCTTGATGGAGGCCCAGGGTTCGCCGGTCTCGGGGTTGTTAAAGACATACTGGTTAATTTCGGGCTGCCGCTTCAAGACCTCGGCCAGACTGGGAACAATCGGAATTCTGCGCGCTTCCCCGCTCTTGGTTTCATCGCCCCGAAGGACGATTTCCGGACGCTTGGCCCTAAGGTCGAAGGCTGCCCGGCGCAAGTTCAGGATTTCGCCGAGCCTCATGCCGGACCACAGGGCGCATTGGATAATGTCGAGCAGATGGGCCGGGGTAACGGCCACAAGGCGCTGCTCTTCCGCCGGAGACAGGATTCGATAGCGCCTCTGTTCGGCCTTCTTCCTCGGGAACATCTTGATCTTCTTGTTTAGGAACGGGATCGGAAGGTCCGACTCTTCCCGCCAAGTGAAAAGCTTTTTGAGACAGGCTAGTTCGCGATTGATGCTAGAAAGGGCATAGCCCCGGGGCCCCTCAATCTCGAGCTCCTTGGAATCTTTCTCATAGGTTTCGGCCTGCCGCCTCTGCTTGTAGTCCATGATATCCGAGGGCTTGAGTTCGGCGAAGACGATCTTGCCGAGATGAGCCCTGAGATGCGCGAGGGAGGTTGCATAGCTTCTCTCTGAAACTGCGCCGACACAGCATTTGGCGAAGAATTCGTCGGCTACCGCGTTGAACGAGGCAGGGTCGGGACTCGCCGGCAGGAAGACGCCGTTCTTTTCTGCGACGGCCTCCTCCCCTTTCTCATGCCGGAGCTTGTCCAGGACCCGTTGCGCAACCGTCTTGTCTATGCCGAGCAGACGGATATACCTCTTGCCATTGATGCGGACGTCGAACCAATAGCGGCCGTCCGGGCGACGCCGAAGGGTTCCAGGCTTATAGTGCTTCATCGAATTCTCCTCAAAGCTCCGCAGTTGGATTGTGTCCCGCAGCGCCGCGGCGGGCCCACTCATCGAGCTCCTGGGGGCTGAATGTCACGGTCGAAGAGGCGCCGCATTTCGGGCAGCGGAAGACCACGATCAACCAGCCGTCCGCGCGCCGCTCTGATGTCTCGAGCGGAACGAGGCAGCGGCCGCAGTGCCGGTCTGTCAGGTACGGTCTCCGTCGATCTTCGGTCATGCTGTCCTCCTGGCCCTTAGTGTCGGGCCGGAGCGCGGGCCCCGGCCCTCTGTGAAGGTCAAGCGGTGGGCTGGTCAAGCCGCTTCGCGCAGCCCCACCAAGGCCGCGCGGGCCGTGCAATAGGCCGCGAGAACGTCGCGCAGCTGGCGGGCCTGTTCGAAGCTCAAGGTAAGGCCTACCGCAACGTCCTTGCCATCGCACAGGGCAACCCAATAATCCTGGGCCACGGTGTCTTCCGGCCGCCCGACCCCTGGCTTCTGTTCGTGATCGAGCCGGAAGGCCCGTGCGCCGGAAAAAAGGAACATGACATCGGCGCTCTTGATTGCCGTCGCCCCATCCAAGTCGATCGCCCCGCCCTTACCGGGCATTCCGATTCTGCCGAAAAGCTCCATGAGGACCTCCTTTAGGGATTTGATTTGTGGCCAACGCGGGCCGCATAAACGAATCAAGATCTGCCCGGCGCACGCGCCAATCGCGGCCGGCGCGAAAGGCCGGGAGCTTGCCCGACTGGACGAGCCGCAGGGCGGTCACCCGACCGACCCGTAGGGCCGCGTAAACTTCCTTGAGGGTCAAAACCGAGGACTTCTCTGTCCCTTTTAAATGGTCCATTTGAGTACAATATAGTATCGTTGCCTGTGTTTGTCAAGGGCAGAATGGAGATGCTTGATAATTCAGTCATCCTGCTTTACTGGTCAATCAAATTGCATTATAAATAGGGTATGCGCTATCCCTTCTGGAACGTCGAAGAGGTGATGGAATATCTTCAGATTGGTTCGCGGACTACGATGTTCAAGCTGCTTAAGCAGGGATTCCCCCACGGCAAAATCGGCAAGAGGCTCGTCTTTAGAAAGGACGATATTGACGCGTGGGTAGAAGCGCAGATCGTTTCGAAACCTAAGAAGAACAGTAAACGGCGCGTTTCAAAATAGCCGGCAACGCTGCCTCGGGCACGTCGAACTCGCCTAGATTCTCATTCATGTCGCTATGCTTGCTCTGCCGATTTATCACTCCATTATTGTGCTCGTCTTCGATATGGCCCGGATAGGCAAAAGGCGCCTTGACAAGATGTGTTGCGGTCCCTAGAGTACCCCCGGCAAAACGGAGCAATCGTGAGCGACACGGTGCGGCCGGACACGAGCCTGAGTCAAGAAATCGATGATTGAAGCGAATATTTTGCCCGGACTCAAAAGTATTTTAAAAATATTTATGTCCAGGAAATGGTCAAAAAATGTTGTCAAAACGGGCCATTCTTTACCAAACACGACTATTATCTTATATCTATCATGTCCATAATACTAACATTATCTATAACCTACGTTGAAATATAGGGAGATCGATGGTAACGTCAGGTTGAGGATGATCAGAGCATAAAAAAGGGGCCAAGGGGACCAAGCCCTAGCAAGACACAGCCCCCAAGGCCAGCGAGGTGAACCGTGATGGAACACGCCCGCCGCGATTATTCTGGGCTAAACTGGCGAAGCAGTCAACTCGAAGCCCCCATCCTTCCTTGCGGTTTCACCTCAAATCTATTCAAACGCGAGGAGAGGAATCATGCTTAAACCCAAATCCATGCCGGCTAGGCGATGGCTTCGAGTCAACGAGGCCGCCGAATACCTGGGTGTCCACCCAGTATCGATCCGGCGTGGCATCAGCAAGGGTGACATTCCTGCCGCCAAGATCAAATCCGTTGGCTGGCGCGTCGATGGCTCGAGGCTTGACGCCATTCTTGAGGCGGCCTGCGGCCCGAAGCGCTGAGCCCTTATAGCGTACCACTCCGGCCAGCGTGTCTGGCCGAAGCATTCAAATATTACAGGAGGCCAAAAATGGCCAATGCAAAGAATATCCCGCCCGATGGCCCGCTCCGGGTCGATAAAATCCCCAGGTTCGTCAGCCAAGACATCTATCTCAGCGCGTTCCTTCTAAGCAGAGGGGCCAAACTTGTCTCATCGTCTACCGTGAACGGCCGAGTCAGTTGGACATTCGAGGCGATGAACGTCGAGGCCCTGGTCTTTGCGTTCAACAATAACGCGGCGGTCCCCGTCATGGATTTTATCTCCAGAATGCGGACTCTGCGCAGCATGACGCGGAGCGCCAGACCATGACCGGCGACAATCTGTATCAACCAACCGAGCGCGACTATACGCTCGGGTTCTATATCGAATATCCCGCCCTCCGCGATGCCGTCGAGATCCCGGCCGGGTTCTTCTCTGCCAGCGCAGAGCAGCGCGCGGTCTGGGCGGTCATCGACGAGCTCCGGGCGGCCGGTGACCCGATCCAGCCTGTCACCATCCTAGAGAAGTGCCACGAGAACGGCAACCTCGGCTATCTGTCGGCAATCACCTCGGGTCTCGGTCCAATGAAACCCGAGGAGTTCCGCCGCCGAATCTTCCGACAGCGCTCTGGGGATGCCCGGAAGCGTCAGCAATCCCTTTCCGCCGCGCAGCTGCCCGACTGGGACGAGGTTGATGCCGTTGCCGAAGAGGCACGCCGGCTTGAACTTGACGCTGAGGGGGAGCGGAGTGATCCCGGCCCGGTCCTGATGACGGGGGCAGAACTCCAGGCACTCGATATCAAGGTCGAAGAGGTTGTCTCGGGCGGGCTCGTCTATGAGCAGAGTCTTGGATTCTGGTACGGAGCGACAGGAACGGGCAAGACATGGCTTGGGCTCCAAATCGCCGAGGGGGTAGAAAGCGGCCGCTCCGTTCTGGGCCTGAGAACGAAACAACGCCCTGTCGTATATGTAGATTACGAGAATCCGCTGCCCGTCCTGGCCGAGCGCGTTCGATGCCTGAAGATCCAGGGCGTTCAGTTCTGGACCCTCTCGGCGAAGATGCCGCCGCCCAAGCTCGACAGTCCCGAATGGGAACTCTTCAAGCGCCTCCCAACCGGAAGCCTTATGATCTTCGACACGAGCCGGTCAAGCCACTACCTCGATGCGAACCTCGGAGAGACAGCCGCCCTTATCATGGGCCGTCTCAAAGAGCTCCGCGATATCGGCCATGAAATCATCCTGCTTCATCACACAACGAAGGCAGATGACCAAAACGCAACGGGGTCCCAAAATTGGTACGACCTGGCCGATCATACGATTTCGCTCTGCCGCGTCAGGCGTGGGACGCTCGAGGAGGTCGATGATGGCGGTGCCTATGATTCGGGGGCACTCTTATCGCTAGGCGTCGGCAAGAAAACCCGCTTCGCCCCATCGCCCCGGATTTATCTCACCCTTGACCCGAATGCGGGAGGTCTGGTTCTCGCCGACAGCCCAGACGCGGAAGCAATAAGCACCCTGGCAGAGTACATCGCCGGCGAAGGGTGCGGGAAGAACCAGACAGACATCATCCAATGGGCCAGCGACGAGGGAATCGGGTCCAAGCACAGGGCATCCCTCGCCGGCATCCTCCGAAGAGGCGAAGGCATACGCTGGCGGGTTCATAAGGGTCGATACGGAGCGAAGATCTATGAGCCCATCAGTTGACCGTGATGTTGTTCCTGTTCCCCCTAAGAGGGGGGGAACATGGAACAGCCCGCTTCACCGCTATTCCAGAACAGGTGGAACAGCCCTGGAACAGCTGGAACAGGGCATGATTCTCCCCAAGGCAACCTGTTCCTGTTGTGCGGAACAGGCCAATGCAAAACGGATGATTCTGACCGCCCCAAAAAAGACTAGCTGTTCCAATGGGCATGGAACAGGCCGAATAGGCCGAAATAGGAGCGTTAAGCACTCGCCCCGGGCGCCTGCCAATGCTCCCCTATCCGGCCCTGCGAATGGGGGGCGGTCCTGTCCCCATATATCACAGGGCCATATGGGGAAATTGAAAAGCCGGGAGGCCGCGTCTTGCCAAATTGGCCATTTTGGGGGCGGGCTACTTTCGGCGTTTTCCCGCGTTATTTGCGCATTTTCAACATGTTAAGGACAGGAGACGATTCCAATGCCTGATAGATCGAAAACCGACGCCCTGGCAGTAGCCGAGAACGCGGCCCGGAAGCCCCGCAAGAACGCCAAGACGGGCCTCTATAGCTGGGTGAATTCCAAGCGACTACCCAAGGCCAGAAGCTTCCAGAAGACCCGTCGCGAGCTGGCGATCTACCGCGACGACCTTATCCGCGAGTATGGCGGCGAGAAGATCAGCCCCCAGGCCCTGGCGCTCGTGGACGCCACTTGCGAGGCAATGGCCGTGGTCAAAATCCTGGGTTGCTACACCAGGCAATTTGGAGTTATCGACAGCCACGCGGCCAAGCACGGGACGCTATCCCTTACGCCTCTGCTGTCCAAGTCGTGGGTCAGTTACCAGAACCTTATCCGCCAAAACATCGCCCAACTCGAAGAACTCCGCAAGGCGCGGGCGCGGGATAACGAGGACGGCATGGCAGAGTTCCGCCGGTACATCGGTCTCGAGCCTTCGGGCAAGGACGGCACCTATGAGGCCCCCGAGAAGCCCCAGGACGCGCCCCAGGACGCGCCAGGGGGGCGAACGGCTGGGGGGCAAGGGTCAGGGCAGGGGGAGCCGTCATGATGCGTGGAGGGCGGTGCAGTTGCGGGCATGTCTTCGACCTCGAGATCCTGCCCCGCGCCGACCATAACGGCCCGGTCCCGGTCCGCTTCGCGTGTGCCGACTGCGGGCGGTCAACCGTGGTGCCCGTGACGCCGCGGTCGTTGCTCCATTGGCTACGAGTCCGGGAGCGGCTGCATCGCCCCGAGGGGAAAGCATAATGGCGAAACGGCCAGGGATTAGGGCTGGTGCTATGCGGACGGCCGTTAACGGGGCGACCTCTGCGTCACCAGGCCAAGGGGACGCCAACTGCCCGGTCTGCCTGGGCCCCTTGCCAGCTGGTCGGCGGCTATGCGGGCCGCGGTGCCGTATGCGAAACTGGGCGATCCACGAGCTGGAACGGGCGCTCGAGGCGGACGAGGCTGATGGTCTCAAGGACGATATCCGCGCCTTAGCGAAGTCAATCGGTCCTGGCGGGAAAACCTGTCAACAGGCCAAGTGCCGATTATAGAACGATTTATAAACAGCCGTGTATCGTGCGCGATGTCTCTCAAGACAATGAATATAAACGACATACGGTCAATAATGGGCCTTCGGCATGTCAATTCACCGGGATATAATGAAATTGTGGGGAAGAATTCTCCTTCCCCGCGTTCCCCTCGATCCCCCGGAGATTCCCATGCGTAGTCGTCTGCTGCCTTCCCTTGTACTTTTGCGCGATCTGAATGGTTGGGGATTTGACCATTTAGCCAAGCGGCTGCGCGTGTCCGAGCGGGAGGTCCGGCGCTGGTTCAAGGGGGAGGCCAGCCCGTTACCGAAACATCGCCAACGTATTCGGCGATTTATCAGCAACCATTTCATCTAGGAAGAAACTCATGGACGTTGATGTCAACAAACTCAGGGCCGAACTCGGCATCTCGATGGAGGCGCTGGCGCGAAAGCTGGGCGTCTCATATATATCGGTATTCAACTGGTCTCATGGAACGCGCAAGCCGAGCGGCCTGGCGAATGACCAGCTTGTCCGCCTTGCCCGCCAGGTTGCACGGCAGAAGGAGCGCGAGGCGGCTGCCAAGCGGATCGCCGAGGCCAACGGGGAGATGCTCCATGTCACATAAGATCCGCCTCGACCGGAAGCGGCCGCTCCGCT
>JBDKSB010000006.1 GCA_039683095.1 Acidobacteriota bacterium
CCGCGGACTGGACGCGCTTGATCCGGGCGCTCGACGACGAGGCCTTCCGCTTGGCCGGCGGCGGCGGGGGCGGGGGGGGCGGCGGCGGCGGCGCCAGGAACGCGCTGTAGACCTCGACCGTGGGCAGCGCCCCGGTCTTGAGAAGGGGCAGGACGATGAGCAGGATGAGCATCGCGGCGTGCAGCACGACGGAGATCGGCAGCACGAAGGCCCGCTCCCTGGCCTGGCTCATCGGCCGATAGAAGGAATCCTGGAACATCTTGGCCTCCGCGGTACGTGATGCGGGGGCTCCGGCTTGGGCGCGGACGATCCCGGCCCGGACGCGCCCGGGGAAGGAATCCCAGTAGCCCGGTTCCGGCGGTCCCGGCGGAGACATCCCGGCCCTGGTCGAGAGCTGACGGAGGAACTCGAGGTCCCGCCGGCAGGCCGGGCATTTCTTGAGATGCTTCTCCACCCGGGGCCGGTCGGC
This sequence comes from Acidobacteriota bacterium, assembly GCA_039683095.1. Lineage (NCBI taxonomy): Bacteria > Pseudomonadati > Acidobacteriota > Acidobacteriota bacterium. The sequence continues at coordinate 470 of JBDKSB010000006.1, forward strand.
CGCACGGAGCTCGCCGTCGGCCAGGGCCCCGATGAGTTCCTGGAGTTTGCGGTGTCTCATCTCAAGCTCCCCTTCCCAGGGAATCCGCCAGAAGGTCCTTGAGCTTCTGGCGGGCCCGGTTGAGCCGCGACATGACGGTGCCGAGCGGCAGGTCGAGCGTCCGCGAGATCTCCTCGTAGCTCAGGCTCTCGTGGAACCTCAGGACGAAGACGCTTTTCTGGTCGGCGGGAAGGGATTCCACCGCCAGGTCGAGCCTGGCTTGGAACTCGGCCTGCTCCAGCCGTTCCTCGGGGTCGTCGCCCCGGGCCGCCGCCGGCGCGCGCCGGTCGCCGAGCGGGCCGTCCTCGATCGGCCTCTCCCGGCCCCGGGCCTTGAGGTAGTTCAGCCCGGAGTTGACGGCGATCTTCCTGAGCCAGGGGTAAAGCGGCCATTGAGCGTCGAACCGGCCCAGCGCCAGATAGGCCTTGATGAACGTTTCCTGGGCCAGGTCGTCGGCCGACTGGTGCGCCCCGGTCAGGCGCCGGCACAGGCCATAGATCCTGTGCTGGTACTTCCGGACCAGGTCCTCGAAGGCGTCCATGTCTCCCTGCTGGGCTTTCCTGACGAGGGCGGCATCCTCCGGATGCTCGTTCGGTCTCGCCGGAGCTCCCACAGGTTCATACATCGCGCCGCGGCCCTTATTCCCCTGACATGATACTCTTTTTTTCGGCTTCCGCGCAGGGAGATCGTCACCTGGCGGGCACGGGGTGCTTGATCATGCCCCAGGCCTTTTCGAAGTCGAAGGCCTTTCCGTGGGCGCTCTCGTGGCAAGCCCGGCAGCCGGCCTCGATGGCCGACGCGCTGGGATAAGCGACGAGACCGTTCTCGACCGCCTTGCCGTGGTCCTCCATGATGAAGAGCTTCTTGTAAGCGCGGCCGGGACCGTGGCAGGCCTCGCAGCTCACGCCCTCGGCCTTGAGATCCGGCGCACTGTCCGCGAGCGGGGCGTGGCAGCCGAGGCAAAGGGGGCTTCCGGCCGCGTCGGCGACGCCGGCGCCGTTGGCGATCGAGGCGGCCGCCGCCGTGCTCAGCGCGGCGAACGACCTGGCGTGCGCGCTCTCCTGCCAGATGACGTACTGACGCCCCTGAGGCTCGGACTTATGGCAGAGCTTGCAGGCGGAGGCGCCGGCGTATTTCCGGTCCTGGGCGGCCAGCAGGAGCGCCAGGAAAACGACGGCCAGGACGACGATGACGGAAAGGAGTACCTTCTTCATCGGCGGCTCTGCGTCAGGCGTAGCTGTGGAGACCGGTCAGGAGATAATTGACCCCGAAGTAGGTGAACAGCGCGGCCAGGAAGCCGACGATGGCGATGACGGCCGACCTCTTCCCCTTCCAGCCCATGACGATCCGGGTGTGGAGGTAGAGCGCGAACACGAGCCAGGTGATCAGGCTCCACACTTCCTTGGGGTCCCAGGCCCAGTAGCGGCCCCAGGCCCGGTAGGCCCAGATCATGCCGAAGATGAGCCCGCCGAGGGTGAAGAGGGGGAAGCCCACGGCCACGGCCCGGTAGGCCAGGGCGTCGAAGCGCTCTTTCTTGTCCGGGGCCGGGGTTGCGATGTAGAGGATGCTGGCGACGAAGGCCACGGCGAAGAAGGCCTCTCCGAGCAGGGTCACGGAGACGTGGAGCCAGAGCCAGTAGCTCTGGAGGGCGGGGACGAGCGGCGCCGCCTCCTTGGGCATGAGCGGCGACGAGGCCAGGGCGACCAGGCCGACGACGATCAGCATCAGGCAGGGGCCGAGCCGGGGCGCCCGCGAGGGCCGGGCGAAGACGAGCAGGGCCAGGACGATGGCCCAGGACAGGAACGACAGCGACTCGTACATGTTCGTGAACGGCGCGTGGCCGCTGGCCGCGGTCCGGACGGCCAGCGCCGCGGCATGGAAGAGGAAGCCGCCGAGGGCCAGGACGTAGGCCGCCCTGGATCCTTTGTCCCGCTTGACGAGGAGCGTGACGAAGTAGATCACGAGCGAAACGGCGTACAGGGCGAAGGCGATGGTGAAAAGCGTCGACTCGGTCATTCGGGCCTCCTGATCGCTCCGAACAGGGCGTCGAACTCGGCCTGGAACGGATCCCGGCTCTTGTCCGCCTGGCCGCCGGCGGCCAGCTCGACCCGTCCCTGGGCCTCTTCGAGGACGACCCTGATCTCGCGGGGCGGCCAGTAGAAGGCCAGGAAGAACCCGGCCGTGACCAGGGCGCAGCCGAGCCAGATGAGGCCCACGCCGGGGTCCTTGGCCGCCTCGAGAACGGAATAGGGCGCGGCCGCATAGTCTTTCAGGACGAGCGCGATCCGGGCCGCGGGCCCGTGCCCGAAGTCCGGGTACTTGGCGAAGATCCAGCCGGAAAAGACCTTTTCTTCCCCTTTCCAGGCTTCGGCCAGCGCGGCGGGGTTGTTCGGCGCCTCGGACCGGCTCCGGACCTGGTTCCCCTCGCCGATGACGAAGTCGGGCACGAACCGGCGGACCAGGATCCGGGTGACGTCCTGATCGTTGATCGCGGCCGGCTCGCCGACGCCGAGGGCCACGGCCCGGGCGAAGGCCGGGTCGCCGGGCTTATGGATCTCGAGGCCCAGGCGCGCGGCGTCCCAGTTCAGGCCGTAGGCCGACTGATAGAAAGAATAGCCCTTGTAGCGGAGCGGCTCGTTGACCTTGACGATCCGGGTGAGGACGGCCGCGCCGCCCTCGACCACGGTCACCGTGCTCTTCCAGGCCTTGACCCCGCCCCGGGGATAGTACTCCGTTTCGAACTTATCCAGGCGCACCTGGAAGGAGGCCCGGGGAACGCCGGAGGTCTGGCCCTCCCGAAGCGCCAGGTCGGACCGGCGGCCGCCGAGACCGCTGGCCAGCCCCCCGGCCAGGACGACGAGCAATCCAAGGTGGACGACGTCCGAACCGAACCAGCCCAGGCGTTTCTTCCGGGCCAGGACGACGACCTTCCCGTCCCGGGCGGATTCGTCCAGGACGTAGCGTCGGGCCCGTAGAGCGGCGGCGACCGCGGCCCGGGCCTCGGGGAGCGGCCCCGGCAGCCGGAACCTGACGCCCGGCCGCATGGCCGAGAGCGCCTTGGCGTCCATATCCCGGGCCGGGCCGAAAGCCCGCCGCCACTTGGGGCCGAGCCGGGTCAGGGTGCAGACGACGGTGTTCACGGCGAAGAAGAAAAGGAGGGCCAGGTACCACCACGATTGATAGAGGCCGGTCAGACGGAGCCCGGTGAAGAGCCCCGCGAGGCCGCCGTAGCGGGCGGCGTATTCGGCCGCGCCCCGGTTCTGGGGGATGAGCGTGCCGACGATCGAGGCGGCCGTGATGACGATGATCAGGACGATGGCCAGCTTGACCGACGAGAAGAGCTTCTTCATGGCTCGAACAATCTTAGGTGATTTGGCCCCCGGGCGCAACCTTCGGGCGGGGGGGATGCCGTGACGTCCCCCTTGAGCGGATCGGCCCGGCGGACGTAGAATGGGGCGGGTCGCGCCTGGATAAATTAGAGACGGAGCGCTATCCCCAGGGCGGGGTCAAGGCCTGGAAGAGCACGGTGACCGTGGTCGAGGGCGGCGCGGCCCCGGCGCTTCCCAGCGCGCGCCCTTTTTGCTAATCTATGGCGGTGCGAACGCCCCTGCGGAACCGTCTCATGGCCCGGACCGTCGGGATCGCGGGCGCGGGCGGCCTGGGATCCAACGCGGCCGCGGCTCTCGCCCGGGCCGGGGTCGGACGCCTGGTGATCGCTGACTTCGACGTCGTCCAGGAACCGAACCTGGACCGCCAGTTCTACTTCCTCGACCAGGTGGGGAAGCTCAAGGTCGAGGCCCTGGCGGAGAACCTCCGCCGTATCGACCCTTCCTGCCGAGTGGAGATCCATCCGGTCCGCCTCGACCCCGATTCCGCGGAACGCATCTTCCGGGACTGCGACCTGGTCATCGAGGCCCTCGATTCGGCCGAGGCCAAGGCCATGCTCATCGGCACTCTCCTGACGCGCCATCCGGAGAAGCCCCTGGTGGCGGCCAGCGGGCTGGCCGGCTGGGGGCGGACCAACGACATGGAGGCCAGCCGCATGGGCGGTCTCACCGTCGTCGGGGATCAGCGCACCGGGATCTCCCCGGAGATGCCGCCCATGGCCCCGCGGGTCTTTATCGCCGCCGGCATGGAGGCTAACGAAGCCCTGGAGATCCTGCTGGGGCCGATGCCGGAAGACCGGAATAAGTAAAACCCCGATAATGGTCAACGGGGCCCCGACAGCGAGCCTCCCGGACAGGATGCAACAGGCCGTGGACACAAATCTGGACACCGGCATGTTGATTCAAATGGGCCCAGTCACGCCTAACCCATTCATCATCAGGGATATAACGAGAGCCAGCGAGAGGGATCGAACCTCCGACCTGCTGATTACGAATCAGCTGCTCTACCGACTGAGCTACGCTGGCTTGGAGGCTCGATTAAGTTAATCGAAACGCGCCGTTCTGTCAAATTAGATAGGGGGACACGCACCTGGGGGTACGTGTCCCCGATCGATCACTTCTTGAGGACGAACCGCACGGTCACGGTGAAGGTCACCGGCCGGGGCCGGCCGTTGACCAGGAGCGGCTCGTAGACCCATTGCCGGACCGCGTCGATGGCCGCCGCGTCGAGCAGCTGCACGGAGCGCAGGACGCGCACGGCCGTGACGCGCCCGTAGATGTCGGTCGTGGCCTCGAGGATGACGGTCCCTTCGATCCGGGCTTCCTGGGCGACTTTCGGATAGTCGGGCTCGATCCTGCGGACGAGCCTGGGCGGCTTGACGTCGCCGACCGCCAGCACCGGGGCCGCCGCGGGCGCGCCGACCAGCTGGAAGAGCTCCGCGCCCAGCAGGTTGGCCGGGACGCCCTCGCCGGCGCCGTAATCGACGCCGCCCTCGATGCCGTTCCCGGCGCCACCCTCTCCCAGGCTCTCCTCGACGATGCCTTCGGGGACGGCGACCGGGGCCAGCCGCCAGGTCTCCCCGGCGGGAACCGCCGCCCGCCGGACCCTGACCTTGCCGCCGGGATTCCCGGCTTTGGCCTTCGGCGGCGGCAGCGGGGTCGCCGGCAGGGCCGGGGCCACGATGACGTTTTCCACGCCGATCTGCGGCGGCTTCACCGTTTTCATGAGAGGCAGGGCCACGAGCAGCGCCAGCGCGACCCCGTGGAGGAGCGCCGCCGCCGGCAGCGCGGCCGCCCGGGACCGCCAGTTCCTCTCCGGAACGAACATCGCGTCCTGGAACATCTTCGCCTCCTTGCCGCGAATTCCCGGGAGCTTGTCGCTTCCATCCGGTATACAATCGACGGCGGCGTAAATTCCGATAATAGGGGGGACACGTACCGGAGGTACATGTCCCCTGCCGTCGAGAGGGACGGCCCCGCGCAGGGACGGTCATTATCCTTCGTCCGGAACCCTTTAAAAACGGGAGCGAATCGCATACAATACGCGTTCCGACCGGCCCCGCGGCCGGACCCAATCGACCGAAAGCGTTTCGCCACCATGAGCATGATCATCAAGAAGCTAGAATTGCAGGGTTTCAAGTCCTTCGCCGAAAGGACCAAGATCGCCTTCCATCCCGGCATCACCGCCATCGTCGGTCCGAACGGCACGGGCAAGAGCAACCTCGTCGACGCCATGCTCTGGTCCCTCGGCGGCCACCGGCAGGGCGTCGTCCGCGGCGACCGCACCGACGAGGTCATCTTCTCCGGCAACTCCAAGCGGCCCGCCCTGAGCATGGCCGACTCCGTCCTGACCCTGTCCAGCGAGGACGAGGAGATGGTCATCTCCCACCGGGCCTTCCGGTCCGGCGAGAACGAATACCGGATGAACGGCAAGACCGTCCGGCTCAAGGACATCCAGGACGAGCTGTGGAAGCACGCCATCGGCGAGAAGGATTATTTCGTCATCAAGCAGGGCTCGATCGGCAACTTCGTCACCTCGAAGCCGAACGAGAAGCGCACCTTCATCGAGGAAGCCGCCGGGACGGCCTACTACAAGGACAAGAAGCGCCAGGCCCAATCGAAGCTCGACAGCACCGAGCAGAACCTCATCCGCCTCGAGGACATCGTCATCGAGGTCGAGAAGGCCAAGAACTCGCTCCAGCGCCAGGCCCAGGCCGCCAACCGCTATCGCCGCCTGCGCGAGCGCGTCCGCGAGCTGACCTCCCACCACTACCAGAGGAAGCTCGTCGTCCTGGAAAAGGCCCAGCAGGAAGCCTCCTCCCTCTACGACGAGGCCGCCGCCCGCGAGGCCGAAGCCACCTCCCGCCTGCGGAACGAAGAGAAGGACGCCGCCGCGCGGCGCAACGACCTCTGGGCCCTCGAGAAGGTCCTCAAGGAGGGCCAGGAAAAGCTCTTCGGGCTGAAGTCCAGGGCCGCCCGCTTCGAGAGCGACATCGACCGCGAATCGAAGCGGGTCGAGTTCTTCGAGGAGAAGAAGACCCGGGCCGAGTCCGACCGCAACGAGCTGCTCGAGGACGTCCTCCATCTGACCAGGGAGATCGAGGATCTCAAGTCCCGCCTGGCCGAATTCGAGGGATCGCTCGAGGCGAGCCGCGCCGAGGCGGCCGGCTCCGAGACCGACCTGGCCGCGGCCCGCGAGAGCCGGATCGCCGCCGGCCGGGGCGTCGAGGAGCTGCGGGCCGGCTACCTCCGGGCCCTCCAGTCCCTGACCGAGGCCAAGAACGAGGGCGTCCGGGCCGAAAAGGAGCTGGAACTGCTCGTCCGCCAGGAAGAGAAGCTGGTCGCCCAACTCGGCGACCAGGACGCCGTCCTGAGGGAGAACGCCGAGCGCACCGCGGCCATCGAGCGGGGCATCGCCGAGGCGCGGACCGCCCGCGAGGAGTTCATCGGCCGGGCCGAGGACATCAAGACCGCGCTCGTCTCGGCCCAGTCGGCCGTGGACGAAGCCCGCGGCCGGCTCGAGGCCCTGCGGGCGCGCCGCGAGGAGGCCGCCTACCACCTCCAGGCCCTGCGCAAGATCGACGAGAAGGCCCGCGAGGAGAGCCCGGCCGACGTCCCGGGCGGCCTCGGCATCCTGGCCGATCTCATCCGGACCAGCCCCGAGAACGCCGCTCTCTTCGACACGTTCTGGCGCGAGGGCGCGAGGGCCCGGGTCGTCCCGGCCGAGGAGTTCCTCAGCGGCCTGCCGGCCGGGTTGCGCGGCACCTACCTTCTCGTCCCGGCCGCGGCCCGGCCCGCCGTGCCGGCCGACGTCCTGGAGCGGCCCGGCGTCGTCGGCCAGCTGAAGAGCCTCATCGAGCCCGACGAGCGGCTCCGGGGCCGTCTGGCCGGGCTCGAGGACGCGGTCATCGTCCGCGAGGCCGCCGAGGCCGTGCGCCTCTGGATCGATCATCCCGACCTGAACTTCCTGACCCCCGCGGGGGACCTACTGCTCTCGTCCGGGCTGCTCAGGCTCGGCGAGAAGGCCGACGGCGCGGTCGCCCTGGCCGCGGAGATCCGCCGGCTCGAGGCGGAGATCGACCGGGTCGAGGCCGGGTCGGTCCCGGTCGCGGCCGAGATCGAGGAAAGAACGAAGGCCGCCGACGGCCTCGGAGCCGACCTGGCGGCTGTCCGCGACGAGATCGACCGGACCGAGCGCGCCCTCCAGGACCGCGAGCGCGAGCAGCGCTACGGGATCGGGGAAGGCGAAAGGATCCGGACGACGCAATCCCTGCTCGGCCGCGAGCTCGAGGTCCTGCACGGCGAGAAGGAGAGGCTCCGGGAAGCGCTCCGGGCCGCGAGCGAAGGACTGACACTCAGGGAATCGGAGGTCCAGGGCCTCCGGGAGCGGATCGAGGGCGAGGAGCAGGCCCTGGCCGCCCTCGTCTCCGGCGAGGCCGCGCTCGAACGCCGGTTCTTCGAGACCAAGTCCGGGCTCGACCTGGTCCGGGAGAAGATCAACGGCCTCGGCGACCAGGTCCGGGCCGCCGAGAAGAGGAAAGAGGCGGCCGCGGCCAAGATCCAGGCGCTCGAGGCCGACATCCGGCAGGGCGATGAGGACAAGGACCGCCTGCGCGAGGAGATCGCGGCCATGCGTCAGAGCGCCGCGGCCCTGGCCGGGGAGCGGGCCGCCGCCGAGACCGGCCTGGAGGAGACGGAAGGCGAGCTCGAGAAGGCCCGCGGGGCCCTGGCCTCGTTCGAGGCGGCCCTGGAGAAGAGCCGCGAGGAGGAGGAGGCCGCCAAGAACGAGCGCGTCCGCCACGAGATCCGCAAGGCCGAGGTCGAGCGCGACCTGGTCAACCTCGACGAGACGTGCTGGCAGGAGCTCAAGAAGACCCTGGCCGAGCTCCGGGCCGAGGCCCTGACGGCCCAGGCGCCGGGCGCTCCCTCCCCCGCCCCCGAGGAGGCCGAAGCCGAGGAGCTCGTCGAGGACGAGACCGGGGAGAACGGCGAGACCGACGAGGCCGCCCCCGCGGAAGCGGCGGCGGAGCCGGCCGCGGAGGCCGGCGCCGGCGAAGCCGCCCCGACGGCCGGGGCCGCCGTCAAGCCCCGGCGGGCCATGAAGAAATGGCGGCCCCTGGCCGAGATGACCGACGAGGACGTCGAGAAGGAGCTCGAGGAAACGCGCGAGGCGCTCAATCGCTTCAAGGCCGTCAACCTCATGGCCGAGGAGGAGTTCGTCGAGCAGAAGAAGCGCTTCGAGTTCCTGACCACGCAGCGGCAGGACCTCCGCGATTCCATCACCTCGACCGTCGAGGCTATCAAGAAGATCGACGAGGAGAGCAAGGACCAGTTCCTCAAGGCCCTGGAGCAGGTCAACCAGAACTTCAGCGAGCTCTTCACGGCGCTCTTCAAGGGCGGCAACGCCGAGGTCAAGCTGCTCGAGCCGGACAACCCCCTCGAGAGCGGCGTCGAGATCGTGGCCCAGCCGCCGGGCAAGCGCGTCCAGAACCTGTCGCTCCTGTCGGGCGGCGAGAAATCGCTGACCTCGCTGGCCTTCCTCTTCGCCCTGTTCCGCTACCGGCCCTCGCCCTTCTGCTTCCTCGACGAGGTCGACGCGGCCCTCGACGAGGTCAACCTGACCCGCCTCCTCGACCTGCTGAAGACGATCAAGAACCAGACGCAGTTCATCATCATCACCCACAACTACAAGACGATGGAAGTGGCCGATTACATCTACGGAACGACCATGGCCGAGCCGAACATGACCCGTCTGCTGTCGGTCAAGCTCGCGCGCAAGGGCGGCCCCCTGCCGCCCGATCTCCAAGTCTAGAACCGGCCATCCCGGCCGGAAGGAGGGCGGCATGTCGATCTATCTCGTCATCATCCTCGCCTATCTCGTCGTCCTGACCGTCTTCAACTTCGTCCGGTCGAGGCGGATCAAGAGCCAGGAGCAGTTCATGGTCGCCGGCCGGAGCCTGAAGTGGCAGGTCATGGTCTTCACCCTGATCTGCACCTGGATCGGGTCGGGGACCTTCATCAGCGGGGCCGAGTTCGCCTCGAAGGCCGGCTTCTCCGCGCTGTGGCTGGCCGCCGGCGCCTGGGTCGGCATCATCTGCATCTACTTCCTGGCCGCCAAGATCCACACCTTCGGCCAGTACACGGTGGGCGACGTCCTCGAGGTCCGCTACGGGCCGGCGGCCCGTCTGTTCGGGGCCGTGGCCCTGATCCTGTCCTTCATCTCCATCGTCTCCTACCAGTTCGTGGCCGGCGGCTTCATCCTCAACGTCATCACCGACGGCAAGATCTCGGAGGCGACCGGGACGTTCATCGCCGCCGTCTTCGTCATCCTGTTCACGGCCCTCGGCGGCATGGTCGCCATCGCCTACACCGACCTGCCCAACGGCATCATCATCGTCCTGGCCTGCCTGCTGGCCGTGCCCTTCGTCATCGCCGCGGCGGGCGGGCTGCCCGCGGCCAAGGCGGCGCTGCCGCCCGGCTACTTCGCCGTCGTCAACAGCCAGTTCGGCGCCTACCCCTGGCTCAAGGCCATCGGTTACTTCCTGTCGACGATGTTCCTCCTGCTGGGCGTCCAGAGCATGTACCAGAAGTTCTACAGCGCCAAGTCGGCCCGGGACGCCAAGAAGGCCGTGGCCTGGTGGACGGTCGGGACGATCATCGTCGAGTCGATCGTCGTCGTCATCGCCGTTTTCGCCTACAGCAAGCTCCAGGGCCAGATCGACCTGAGCGTGCCCAAGGCGGGCGGCAAGATCGTGCTCATGGCGGCCCGGCAGATGGTCCCCTTGCCCGTGGGCGTCCTGCTGCTCGCGGCGGCCTGCGCCGTCGTCATCTCCACCGGCATGAACTACCTCCTGTCGAACTCGACGACCATCATGCGCGACATCTACCAGCGCTTCCTGAAAAAGACGCCGGGAGAAAAGAACCTCGTCGCCCTGCAGAAGGTCTTCGTCGTCGTGATCGGCGTGCTGGCCTTCCTGCTGGCCACGCAGCTCAAGTCGGTCCTGGCGATGAGCTTCTTCGCCTACACCATCTACGGCGTGGCCATCACCCCGGCCCTCATCGCCGCCCTGGCCTGGAAGCGGGCGACCAAGGCGGGCGGCCTGGCCTCCATCATCTCCGGGACAGTCGTCTCCCTGGCCCTCTATATCCCGACCACCCTGAAGAACCCGCCCATGCCGGTCATCGACGGGGACCCCTGGGGCATCCCGCTCATCTTTCCGGCCCTGTTCGTCTCGCTCGCTTCCCTGATCGTCGTCAGCCTGCTGACGCCGAAGCCGAAGGCCGAGGAGCTGGGAAAGTTCTTCCCGACGAAATAGGAGGGTGGAGGCGCGATGAAGCCGGGCCTGGTCATCGACGGGCGCTATAGGGACCACGACGCGGGCGCCGGGCACGTCGAATCGCCGGCCCGGATCGGGACGCTCCTGCGGCTTCTCGAGGAGGAGCCGCCGGTCCCCTGCATGTCCATTCCGCCGCGGCCGGCGACCGAAGAGGAGCTCGCCTTCGTCCACGAGCGCGGCTACATCGACCTGGTCAGGTCCACGGCCGGCCAGACCGTCCCCCTTGACGACGACTCCGTCGCCGGCCCGGCGACCTGGGACACGGCCCGGCTGGCCGCCGGCGGCTTCCTCGAAGCGATCGACCGGATCATGGACGGGGCCGCGCCGAACGCCCTGGCCCTGGTCCGGCCGCCCGGCCACCACGCCGAAGCCTCGCGGGCCATGGGCTTCTGCTTCTTCAACAACGCCGCGATCGGCGCCGAGCACCTGGTCCGTCGGCACGGCCTGCGGCGCATCCTCGTCGCCGATTGGGACCTCCATCACGGCAACGGCACGGAGCAGGCCTTTTACGAACGCCGGGACGTCCTGTATTTCTCGACCCACCAGTCGCCGCTCTTCCCCTGGACGGGCGCGGCCCGCTTCTTCGGGAGTGGCGAAGGATACGGCTACAACCTCAACGTGCCGCTCCTTCCGGGCAAGGACGACGCCGATCTCCTCGGCGTCTACCAGGACATCCTGGCCCCCGTCGCCGCGGAATTCCAGCCGGAGTTCATCATCGTCAGCGCCGGCTTCGACATCGCCGCCGGAGACCCCCTCGGCCGGATGCTCGTGACGGCGCGGGGCTTCGGGCTCCTGACCGCGTCCCTGATGGCCATGGCCGAAAGGACGGCCGGCGGACGGCTGGCCCTGGTCCTCGAGGGCGGCTATGACCTGACGGCCCTCCGGGACGGGGTCGGAGAAGTCCTTAGGACCCTGGCCGGAGGGCCCGAAAGGGCGGCCCGGGGCGGAGACGGCCTCCGCGAGAGCGTCTCCCCGTCGCTCCTGGTCGAGCTCGAGGAGCCCCTGCGGATCTTCCGCCGGAAGTGGGACATCCCTCCCCTCCGTGGTGTCCTCGCCTGACGAAAGCGTCCCTTTTTCAGGACAAAACCGGTCCCCGTTCTCCCCTGTTATCAGGCGGGGGCCTTGGCACACTTCTTGCACGATTGAAAGTCGGTTAGGAGAAGGACCATGAAGAAGGCATTGATCATCGCGGCGTCGGTCATCCTGGTCGCGGCGGCCGTCTTCGCCCAGGAGGCGCAGACGCCGACCCCGCAGAACACCCAGGAGATCAAGGACGCCAAATATACCAACGAATCGATCGCCCGCCTGAGCTTCGTCGAGGGCAAGGCCTTCGTCCAGAGGGCCTCGGACCTCGGCTACGAGGAGGGCGCCCTCAACATGCCCGTCAGCGAAGGGGACCGCATCGGCACGTCCGACGGCCGGGCCGAGATCCACTTCGGCAAGGGCAACTACCTGCGCCTCGACAGCGACACCAAGGTCGACGTGTTGAACCTGCCCAAGAAGGACGACGACATCGCGCGCTTCCGCGTCTGGTCCGGCCATGTCTTCGTCGTAGTCGGCACGCTGAAGAAGGAAAAGGGCATCGAGATCCACACCGCCGACTCCTCGTTCTACGTCCTCGACCGCGGCGTTTACCGCGTCGACGTCCGCGAGAACCGGGACACCGAGATCATGGTCTACAAGGGCCTCATCGAAGCCGCCGGCGAAGACGGCTCGACCCTGCTCAAGGCTTCCCAGCGGCTGGAGATCGCCGAGGGCCGCCTGGCCTCGAAGCCGTCGTCCTTCATCGCCGTGGCCGACGACGCCTTCGACAAGTTCAACGAATCCCGCACCTCGATCACCGGGCGGGAATTCGCCAAGGCCAGGCTGCCCGAGGACCTCTCCGACTACGAAGGCGAGCTCGACGAGAACGGCCGCTGGACCTACCTCGCCCCCTACGGCAACGTCTGGATGCCCAACGGCATCGACGCGGACTGGCGCCCCTATTATGACGGCCGCTGGACCTGGCTGCCCCTGTCCGGGTGGACCTGGTGGCCCTACGAGCCCTGGGGCTGGTGCACGTTCCATTACGGCCGCTGGCACTGGGCCATCGACCTCGGCTGGTACTGGATCCCCATGAACATGTGGGGCCCGGCCTGGGTCGATTGGTGGTGGGATGACTACTACTTCGGCTGGGCGCCCCTTAGCTACTGGGGCTACCCCGGCGTCATCATGGACGGCATGTACTACGGCCACTACTACGGGCCGTATTACCCCTACGGTTCGCGGGCCCTCACGGTCGTCCGGCGCGACCAGCTCAAGGACCCGCACATCGCCGCCAACGCGCTGCGCGGCGATTCGCTCAAGGGCTTGAACAGGATCAGCCTGAGCCATCAGACCCTCAGCGTCAGGCCGGCGGGGACGAAGATCTCCGTCCAGCCGCTCAACGGCAACCGCGTCATGCTCCGGAACGAAGGCTCGTCCGGCCTGGCGCGCGACGCCCGGACCGGCGGCCGGAGCGCCGCCGGCGGCGCGGCCGCCGCGGGCAGCCCGCGGGCCATCCGCAACCCCGACGAGCCGTCCAAGGGCGGGGCCGCGACGAAGGGCAGTCCCCAGACGGTCAAGAGCCCGGCCAAGGGCGAACGGTCGTCCGGCCCGTCCAAGTCGTCGGGCTCGGGCGGACGCAGCACCCGCAAGAAGGACAGCGAGCCGGCCGCGTCGGCGCTGTCGTCCACAGGGTACCGGAGCGACCCGTCCATCGCCGGGACGCGCTCGGGCGCGGGCCAGGAGCGCACGGCTTACGGCTATCCGTCCTCGCCCAGCATCCGGGGCCGCATCTCGTACGGCGACGGAGGCAGCGGACGGGCCCGGACCTTCTCCGGCCCCTACTCCCGGCCGTCGTCTTCGAGCGGCTCGTACGCGCGGCCCTATTCCGGCCGGTCGAGCGGCTCGTCCGTCCGGTCGGGCGGCTCCCGGTCCGGTTCTTCGTCGGGCAGATCGAGCGGCTCCTCGCGCTCGGGTTCGTCTCGCGGCAGCTCTTCACGCAGCTCCGGGTCCTCGTCCCGGGGCTCATCGTCAGGTTCCCGCGGCGCCTCGGGCGGAGGCGCCCATAGAAAGTAGCGACCCCTTTCCAACGGGGGGCGTTCCTCTCTTCATGGCCGGTTAGGGAGGAACGCCCCTTTTTTTTGCTAGTGTTCTTCGGTCGCCTTGTCGCTCGAATAATAATCGAAGACGCGAAGGTGGTCGGCCAGCGTGCAGTAGCGCGACGGCTCGGTGCCGGGAAAGAAGACCTCGCGGAACGGATACCTGCAGGCCGGCGTCGCCAGCAGGCCCGTCTTCTTGTCGATCTCGACGAAGACCAGGTTCGGCGGCACCTCGAAATCAGGCGGCGCGAAATCCTCGATCCCCTCGTCCCGGGCTTTCTTGCGGGCGTCCTGGACGACCCGGGAGAAGAAGTCCTGCCAGATGGGCAGGGCCGCGGCCGCACCGGTCTGCTTCTCGCCGAGCGGGATGGGCTTGTCGTGGCCGACCCAGACGCCGGCGCACAGGTCGGGCGAAAAGCCGATGAACCAGGCGTCGGAATAATCGTCGGTCGTCCCGGTCTTGCCGGCCAGCGGCCAGTTCAGGACGCTGACCGCACCGGCCGTGCCGCCCTCCGACTCGACGACGCCGCGCATGAGATAGGTCATCATGTAGGCGGTCTGCGGCGGGACGACCTCCTGCGATTCGACCCGGGCCTCCTCCAGGACGTTGCCGTCCTTGTCCTCGACCCTGGTGATGAAATACGGCGTGTAGCGGACGCCCTTGTCCGGGAAGGTCGAGAAGGCCGAGACCATCTCGAGCAGGGTGATCTCGAAGGTCCCCAGGCTGAGCGACAGGTACGGATAGACCGGCGAGGTGATGCCGAAGCGCCGGCAATAATCGACCCCGACCTGGGGCGAGATGTTGTCGAGCAGGGTGGCCGTGACGACGTTGCGGGACTGCTCGAGGCCGGTCCGGAGCGTGATCGCGCCCTTGTACTGCCGGTCGTAGTTCTTGGGCGACCAGGGCTCGTTGTTCCAGCGGTCGATGAACGTCACCGGCTCGTCCTTGATGACGCTGGCCGGGGTGAAGCCGTGTTCCAGGGCCGCCGTGTAAAGCAGGGGCTTGATGACCGAGCCGGTCTGGCGCGGCGCCTGGACGGCCCGGTCGAACTGGCTGTCGCGGAAGGCGTAGCCCCCGACCAGGGCCCTGATCTGGCCGGTCCGCGGATCGATGGCCACGAAGGCGCCGTTGCGGACGGGCTTCTGCGTCAGCGAGACCACGGCCTCGTTCGCCGCGGCGTCGAAGGACAGGACGTTCACCTGGATGACGTCGCCCTTCCTGATGATGGCGTCCAGGCGGCCGGCCTTGGTCCAGCCGATGTCCTTGGAGGTCATCCGGCCCAGGGAGTTCTTGAGGCGGACCGTGGCCTCGGTCCGGGAGGCGGCCAGGACGATGGCGTCGTAGGCGTCTCCCGGCTCGACGGCCTGGTTCTCCCAGGTCAGGAGCCACTGTTCGTCCAGGGGGGCCTTGGGCGAGGCGACCAGGTCCTTGACGGCCTCGGGACCGGCCGAAAGGAGGTTCGGCTTGTCGGCGCGCCAGCCCTTCAGGCCGTTCTCCGTCCGGCGCAGGCCCGACCGGAGCGCCAGCTCGGCGTAGCGCTGCAGGACCGGGTCGAGGGTCGTATAGACCTTGAGCCCGTCCCGGTAGAGGCCGTCGTAGCCGTAGGACTTCTCGAGATAGCGCCGGACCTCCTCGAAGAAATAGGCGCCGAACTCGGAGCTTGTCCGCCGGAACGGCAGGACGACCATCGGCCTGGCCTTGGCGGCTTCGCCCTCGGCCCGGCTCAGGTAGCCCTCGGCGACCATCCGGTTGAGGACGTGGTTGCGGCGGGCGAGCGTGCCGCTCTTGTTCGAGTACGGGGAATAGACGGCCGGGCCCCGGAAGATCCCGGCGATCATGGCCGCTTCCTCCAGGTCGAGGGCGGACACGTCCTTGCCGAAGAAAAGGCTGGCCGCGGCCTGGACGCCGTAAGCGCCGTGCCCGAGGAAGAAATGATTGCAGTACAGCTCGAGGATCTTGTCCTTGGAATAGAGCTTCTCGATCTGGCGGGACAGGTAGAGCTCCTTGAGCTTGCGCCGCAGGCTGACCTCGCGGTGGAGGAAGAGCGACCGGGCCAGCTGCTGGGTGATCGTGCTGCCGCCCTCGGGCCGCCGGCCGCTCAGGACCTTGAACACGTCGTTCCAGACGGCCCGGATGATGCCGCGGATGGCCACGCCGCCGTGGTGGAAGAAGGTCGGGTCCTCCGTGGCCACGATGGCGTTGACCAGGTTCCGGGGCAGGCGGTCGTAGGCGACCTCGACCCGCCGCTCCTCGGCGAACTCCTTGACCGGCTTCCCGTCGGCCGCGTAGACCGTGGTGATGAGCTTCGGCCGGAAGCTCTCGATGTCGGCGACGTTCGGCAGGTTGTCCCTGATCGCGACGTAGGACCCGGCCAGGGCGCCCAGCCCGAGGGCCAGGCCGGCCAGGAGGAGGATGAGCACGACGCGCAGGACCGTGCCCTTCTTGAATTTCATGATCTTTATCTTCAAGCCGGGGATGTTCATGGCCGCCTTCATGCCATCATAGCAAAACGGCCCCGGCTTGACAAAGGGACGGGGCCCGTCAGAGCAGGGATTCGACCTCGGCCCAGATGGCCCGTCCGATGGCCCTGGCGTCGCCCCGGCCGTCGACGTGGACGATGCGCGGGCCGGCGAAGCCGCGGAACAGGCGGGCGACGCGGACGAGGTAGTCCTCGCGCTCGAACAGCTCGTCCCGGGTCCTCCGGCCGGCGATCCGGGCCAGGCCGGCGGCGGCGTCGACGTCGAGGATAACGACCAGGTCAGGGGGGATGGCGAAGGATTCGTTCAGCCGGCGGATGCGGTCCGGGTCGAGGCCCTTGGCCCCCTGGTAGGCGATGGTCGAGATATAGTACCGGTCGAGGACGACATCCTTGCCGGCGGCCAGGGCCGGCCCGAGGTTCTTCGAGACGTTCTCGCGGCGGTCCCTGACGAAAAGATCGAGCTCTTCCCGGGGAGTCAGGGAATCGGCCCGGAGGGCCTGCCGCCGGATCTCCCTCCCCCACCGGCCCCGGGTCGGCTCGCGGAAGAAGGCGGCCTTCCGGCCCCGGCGGCGGAGGCGCCGGAGCAGGCGGCGGGCCTGGGTCGTCTTGCCGGATCCGTCGATCCCTTCGAAGACGATGAACAGGCCGCGGCGTTCGGGATGCATGGCGAGGGTCATAATAATCCGGACGGGCGCCGAAGGCAACGAAAAACGCGGGTCGCCCCCGCCGGGCCGACGCAACGGTCCCCCGGGGCCGGGCGTTTTATACCCTCCGAGGGCAAATTGATAATTCGCGCCCGATATGCTATTTTTTAAAGGTCACCGAACGGAGGATTTCAGCATGAAAAAATACGCGTGGATCGCCATCTCGAGCTTCGCTCTGGGCCTGCTCCTGGCCGGCTACGTGTTCCTCTACCTGCCCGAGAAAGCCCCGGCTCCCCGGAGCGTCTTCGCCGAGGCGGCCGCCCCGGCCCCCTCGGCCAACCTGTTCGCAGCGCCGGCTCCCCAGGACAAGCCGGCCCTGGACTTCGTCACGATCGTCCAGAAGATCGGCCCGGCCGTCGTGCGCATCGAGGCCGAGCGCAAGGAAACGTCGAGCGTCCAGGGCTTCGGGGAATTCCCGTTCGGCGACGATTTCTTCGACCGGATCTTCCCCCAGCCCCGGCAGCGCCAGCCCGAGACGAACACGGTCCAGGTCGGCGGCACGGGCTTCTTCATCAGCCCCGACGGCTACATCCTGACCAACAACCACATGGTCGAGAAGGACAAGACGACCCGGGTCACCGTGACGACCCTGGCCGGCGACGAATACGACGCCAAGATCATCGGCGCCGACCCGGGGACGGACCTGGCCCTGATCAAGATCAACGCCAAGAACGTGCCCTTCGCCGAGCTCGGCGATTCCTCCCTGGTCAAGGTCGGCGAGTGGGTCCTGGCCATCGGCAACCCCATGGGCCTGGACAACACCGTCACGGCCGGCATCGTCAGCTACAAGGGCCGCTCGATCGACACCCAGAGCTACCAGGACTTCATCCAGACCGACGCGGCCATCAACCGCGGCAACAGCGGCGGCCCGCTCATCAACATGAAGGGCGAGGTCATCGGCATCAACTCCAGCATCGTCACCTCGGGCTTCGGCGGCAGCGGCGGCAACATCGGCATCGGGTTCGCCATCCCGTCGGACATCGCCAGGAAGGTCGTCGTCCAGCTCAAGGAAAAGGGCCGGGTCGTCCGCGGCCGGCTCGGCGTCGGCATCTTCCCGCGGGACCTGACCGAAGGCATGGTCAAGCAGCTGAAGCTGCCCTCCAAGGCGGGCGCCCTGATCAACTCCGTCGAGGCCGATTCGCCGGCGGAAAAGGTCAGCATCAAGCCCTATGACGTCATAATCCAGGTCAACGGCCAGCCGGTCAAGAACGGCGACGACCTGAGGTTCAAGATCGCCGACATCCAGCCCGGCAGCAAGATCAACCTGGTGCTCATCCGGGACGGCCAGCAGGTCACGGCCACGGCCATCGCCGACGAGCTCGAGCCGGAGAAGGAAAAGGGCCAGATCGCCAGCACCGACAAGGACATCGGCGTCTCGGTCGTCGCCCTGACGCCCGCCTCGGCCCGGCGCTACGGCCTCCGGACGACCGAGGGCCTGCTGATCACCGAGGTCCGCCAGGGCAGCGAGGCCGACCGCGAGAACCTGGCCTCGGGCATGATCATCCTCGAGGCCAACCGCAAGAAGATGACCACGGTCCGCGATTTCGAGGACATCCTGAAGAAGTCCGCCAGCGGCGACGAGATCATCCTCCTCGTCCGCCAGGAAACCGAAGGCAGAACGCAGGACTTCATCGCCACGGTCAAGGTCCGCTGAGGCCGGCCGAACGGCCGGCGGCCCGGGCGGCGGGCGCCGCCCGGCTAGCCCGAGAAGTGCTCGAAGCCCCCGGCCCGGAGGAGCTTCCTCCGGCCGCGGGCGTCGACGAGATAGGCCCTCCGGCCCGGCGTGACGCGGCCGATCCGGGTCAGCCGGAAGCGCCGGGCCAGGGCCTCGACGGCGGCCAGCCTGGCCGGCCGGACCGTGAACAACAGCTCGAAATCCTCTCCCCCGTCGAGCGCCAGGGCCAGCGGGTCGAGGGCGAAGCGCTCCAGCGCCGGCGAGATGGGGACGCAGCCCGCCTCGATCTCGGCCCCGACGCCGCTTTCCTCGCAGATGTGAGCCAGGTCCACCGACAGCCCGTCGGACAGGTCGATCATGGCCGAGGCCAGTCTGCGGCCGGCCAGCAGGGCGCCCAGCTCCAGGCGCGGGACCGGGTCGAGGAAGGCTTCGACCAGCGGCCGGACGGGTTTGGCCACGCCCCGGCTGCCGCCCTTCTCGATCAGCCGCAGGCCGCCCGCGGCGTCGCCGAGGGTGCCCGAGACGAAGATCGCGTCGCCCGGCCTGGCCCCGGCCCTCCGGACGGGCTGACGGACCTCGCCGGTCACGGTGACGGAGATCATGACCTTGGCGGCCTGGGACAGGTCTCCCCCGACCAGGGCCACCCCCGCCTCCCGGGCCGCGCTCCGGAGACCGTCCATGAACTGCCGGAGCCAGGCGGCCTCGACGTCGCCGGGCAGGGCCAGCCCGACGAGCGCGTGCCGGGGCCGTCCGCCCATGGCGGCGATGTCGCTGAGGTTGACGTTGAGGGCCTTGCGGCCGAGGAGCCGTGGCGGGTGGTCGGGCAGGAGGAAGTCCTCGTCCTCGACCAGGATGTCGGTCGTGAGCAGGAGCCGCGCCGGCCCGCGGACCAGGGCCGCGTCGTCGCCGATGCCGAGCAGCACGTCGGCCCGCTTCTCGCCGAAGGCCCGGCGGATGCGTTCGATGACCGCGCGCTCGCCGAGGTGCTTTAGCCGCATCGCCTCTTCCCGCGGCCGGACCGGATCAGGCTTTCGCCTTTCTCGTCCCGGCCTTCTTCGCGCCCCTCTTCTTCCCCCGGCCCCGCGGCGCCGGGCCGAGCGGCCCGGCCAGGGCCTCCTTGAAGACCTCCCTAACGTCCTCGACATAGACGAAGCGGATGTCGCGGATGACCTTCTTCGGGATCTCGTAGAGGTCCTTCTTGTTCTCCGCCGGCATGATCATCGTCTTGACCCCGGCGCGCTGGGCGGCCAGGACCTTTTCCTTGATGCCGCCGACGGGCAGGACGTTGCCCCGCAGGGTGATCTCCCCGGTCATGGCCACGTCCCACTTGACCTTGACGTTCGTGCAGACGGACAGGAAGGCCGTGGCGATCGTGACGCCGGCCGAAGGCCCGTCCTTGGGGATGGCCCCCTCGGGGAAATGGATGTGGAAGTCGTTCTGGGAGAAGATCCTGCTGTCGATGCCGAAGTCCGCGGCGTGGGCCCGGGAGTAGCTCAGGGCGGCCTGGGCCGACTCCTTCATGACGTCGCCCAGGGAGCCGGTCAGCTGCAGGCTGCCCTTGCCTGGCATCTTGGTCGCCTCGACGAAGAGTATCTCCCCGCCGACGGCCGTCCAGGCGACGCCGGTGGCGATGCCGACCTGGTCCTTCTTGAGCAGCTGGTCCTTGAAGACCTTCGGCGGGCCGAGGAGGCGTTCGACCGACTGGGCCGTGATCACGGTCCGGCCCTTCTTGCCCTCGGCGACCTTGCGGGCCACCTTGCGGCAGACCGAGGCGAGCTCGCGCTCGAGGTTGCGGACTCCGGCCTCCCGCGTGTAGAGGGAAATGATCTTCTTGACCGCCCCGCCGCTGAAATCGATGAGCTTGGGGCTCAGGGCGTTCTCGGCGATCTGCTTGGGGATGAGGTGCCGCACGGCGATCTGGAGCTTCTCCTCCTCCGTGTAGCCCGGCAGCTCCAGCACCTCCATGCGGTCGCGGAAGGCAGGCTGGATGGGGTCGAGGAGGTTGGCCGTGGTGATGAACATGACCTTCGACAGGTCGTACGGCACGCCGAGGTAGTGGTCGCGGAACTGGTTGTTCTGCTCGGGGTCGAGGACCTCGAGCAGGGCCGACGAGGGGTCGCCGCGGAAATCGGCCCCGATCTTGTCGACCTCGTCCATCATGAAGACGGGGTTCTCCGTGCCGGCCCGGCGGATGCTCTGGATGATGCGGCCGGGCATGGCCCCGACGTAGGTCCGGCGGTGGCCGCGGACCTCGGCCTCGTCGTGGACGCCGCCGAGGGAGATGCGGACGAACTTGCGGCCCAGGGCCCGGGCGATGGACTTGCCGAGCGAGGTCTTGCCCACGCCCGGCGGCCCGACGAAGCAGAGGATCGGGCCCTTGATCGTCCGGGACAGCTTGCGGACGCCGAGGTACTCGAGGATGCGCTCCTTGACCTTCTCCAGGCCGTAGTGGTCATCGTCGAGGATGCGCTTGGCCTTGGCCAGGTCGATGGTGTCCGTGGTCGTCTTGTTCCAGGGCAGCATGAACATCCAGTCGAGGTAGTTGCGGACGACCGAGGTCTCGGCCGATTCCGGGTGCATCTGGCCCAGGCGGGTGATCTGCTTCTCGATCTCCTCCTTGACCTCGTCGGAGACCCGGATCTTGCGCAGCTTCTCCTGGTAGATCCGGACCTCCTCCTGGGTCTCGTTGCCCTCGCCGAGCTCCTTCTGGATGGCCTTCATCTGCTGGCGCAGGAAGTACTGCTTCTGGAGCTTGTCCATCTCGCCCTTGGCCTCGGTCGAGATCTTCGACTGGACGTCGAGGAGCTCGAGCTCGCGGGTCAGGAGCTCGTAGACCTTCTTGAGACGCTGGACGGGGTCGCCGATCTCGAGGATGGCCTGGGCCTCCTCGACCTTGAGCTCGAGGTTCGAGGCCGTCAGGTCGGCCAGGCGGCCCGGCTCATCGACGTTCGAGGCGATGATCAGGACCTCGGGCGGCAGGCTCTTGCCGAGCGAGGCGGCCCGCTCTAGGCCGGAGCGGACGTTGCGGATGAGGGCCTCGCTCTCGAGGCTCTTCTCGGGCTTCTCCGGCTCCTCGAGGACCTTGACCTCGGCGACCACGTGGGCGCCCTCCTCCTCGAAGGTCTGGACGCGGGCCCGGACGAGGCCCTGGGCCAGGATGCGCACCCGCCCGTCGGGGAGCTTGAGCATGCGCATGATCAGGGCGACCGTGCCGATGTCGTAGACGTCCTCCCGCTTGGGATCCTCGACCTCCATGTCCTTCTGGGTCAGCAGCAGGATCATCCGGTTGGTCGACAGGGCGGCGTCGATGGCCGCCTTGGATTTCTCGCGCCCGACGAAGAGCGGGGCGATCATGTAGGGGAAGATGACGACGTCCCGGAGCAGCAGGACCGGGAGCTTGGCCGGCACCTGGAGCTTCTGGCTCTGCTCGTCCAGGATGCCGCCGATCTCGTCGCCGTTCTTTTCTTCAATGCTGGCCATAATATATTCTCCAATTCTAGCCGCCGTTGCGGCGGACCTTTATCTCGACCTCGCGCCGCTCCCGCGGCGGCTTCCTCAGGACGATGGTCAGGACGCCGTCCTCGAGGGCGGCGGAAGCCTGGTCCCGGTCGACCGCGCCGGGCACGACCACGTCGCGCAGGAAGGCCCCGTACTCGCGCTCCAGGCGCAGGTAGCGGGAGCCGCCGGGGGCGGCCAGCTCCCGCTTGAAACCGCTGACCTCGAGGCGGCTGGCGAAGAGCAGGACCCGGACATCCGCGCTGTCGACGCCCGGCAGCTCCATCTCGATGATGAACTCGGTCCTCGTCTCGTAGATGTCGACGGCCGGGCTGGTCACCTCGCCGGGGGCCGGCAGCCGCGGCTCGCCGGCGCGCCGGGCGATGACCGCTGCCCGGACGCTCGTCTCCGCTTTGCGGGGGCGGGCAACGGGCTTGATGCGGCGGACCATGGCGGACGGGGGCTATTTTTCCTTCATGAGGTCCTCGAGCTCGCGGCGGAACTCGGCGACGTCGCCGAACTCGCGGTAAACCGAGGCGAACCTCACGTAGGCGACCTTGTCCAGGTCCTTGAGACGGTCCATGACCAGCTGGCCGATCTCGGCCACCCCGATCTCCTTGTCCGGGCGCTCCTGGAGCCGCGATTCGATCTCCTCGACGATCTCCTCGAGCTGGCTGATCTGGATGGGCCGCTTCTCGCAGGCCTTCATCATCCCCCGCAGGACCTTCTGGGTGTCGAAGGGCTGGCGGGTGCCGTCCTTTTTCACGACCATGTAGGGGATCTCCTCGATCTTCTCGTAGGTCGTGAACCGGCGCTTGCAGGACAGGCAGGCCCGCCGGCGCCGGATGGATATCCCGGTCTTGCTCTCCCGGGAGTCGATGACCTTGCTTTCGAGAAAGCCGCAGTAAGGGCACCTCATTGCGACTCGCTTTCGCCCATCCGCTTGAGCTGGATGACGGTCAGGCCGTCTCGCGCCAATATAGCATAACCCAGGATGCATGTCACGGCGAGCTGGACGGCGTGGAAGACCAGGGTGATGCCCGCCGCCCGTCCCGCCGGCAGACCCATGAGGAGGGTCATGCCGAGCTTGCTGAAGTAGTGGAAGCCGCCGACCATGCCGGGCGTGGGGATGGAAGCCCCGACGGCGGTCAGGAAGACAAAGGGGATGACCAGGAAATAGGGCACGTGGATGCGGTAGGCGAAGAAGAAGACCCAGTAGAAGAGGGTGACCCCCAGCCAGACGGCCAGGGACAGCACGATGTAGAGGGCCAGCTGCCCGCGCGTCCGGAAGAACTTGAGCCCGTCGATGAACTCGCGGAGGATCTTGAGCACGGCCGCGCGGGCCTTGTCCGGCAGGGGCCGGAGGACGAAAGCGACGACCTTGAGGGCCCGCTCGCGGAAGAGGTAAAGGGCCAGGACGAAAGCCAGGATGCCGGCGGCCACGAGCAGGGCCAGGACGCCCAGGACCTTCAGCTGCTGCCCGGCTGCCGCCGAGATCGGCCAGGACGTGGCGAACAGGGGCCGGCAGACCATGAACAGGCCGAGCAGCAGGCACATCGTGGCCATGTCGAAGAGGCGCTCGACGACGACCGTGCCGATGGCGAAGCCGGGCCGCAGGCCCTCGCGACGGGCCAGGTACAGCGGCTTGGCCAACTCGCCCAGGCGGCCGGGAAGGAGGAAATTGACCGTGAAGCCGACGACGTTGCCGGCGACCAGGTTGCGGAAGCGGACGTCGAGCTTCTCCCGGGCCACCAGGATGTGCCAGCGGGCGGCCCTGGTGACGAAGTGGAACGCCGAGAGGGCGATGGCCAGGAGAAAGAGCGGCACGTTGACGTTGACGATCTGGCCGGGGACGTCCTTCCAGGGGACGCTGCGGCCGAAAAAATAGAGCAGGATGAGGGTCAGGACGACGACGAGGGCGATCTTCGCGGCGTTCGATCTCATTTCGAAGCGCCATCTTACCACGATTGGCCCGGTCCCTCAAACCAGGGGACGTCCGGTTCTCCTGAATTGGTACGTGTCCCCCATTCCCGTCCGCGTCCCGTCGGGAATCGTGCGTTACCCATGTATTGTCACGCGCGTCCCCCGATCCACTCTTGCTTTTCCCCCCCATCCCCTTCCGCGGCACCACCTATGCCCTGGTTCCCAGAAAAGGCTTGAAATTTGCCCGGGATTTCTTTAAGATAGTCGTCCCTGCTGGGAAGTCGTCCAACGGCAGGACTCATGACTCTGGATCATGCAATCAAGGTTCGAATCCTTGCTTCCCAGCCAACTCCCCTTCTCCCTTTTCTCCCGAGAATTCAGCGATTTGCGATAAGACCCGACCCTATCTGCGTTTTCAGTCCAGCTCGTCCCAGAAGGTAACGAGGAATAAGCATTTCTGCAAAATCGATCTTCCTGCGATCCGCAAGGTCTTAACCTACTTTCACAGAACGTCTAGTGCCTTGTGACAGGCCGCCATTGGATCGGAAAAGAAAATTGGATCGACTTTCTCGAGCACCTCACCCGAAACTTCCATAAACGCCCGCTTATTTTCTAGTGGTATCAGGGCCTTTCGGGCTCCGTTTTCCATAGCTATCTAGAGTGGTTCAGCAAGCGCGGTCACTGGCTTATTGTTGCCCTGAATACTGAGGTCTCCCAGGACCACTAGGCCTGCAAGAGCCGGCCCCTTCCTCAAAGCAGATACCATAGCCACAAAGATCGCAAGCCCAGCTTCACAAGCAATTCGATTCCCAAGTAAGTCAATTACCTCGACATGTAGGTCCGTCGAATTGAAGGCTGCCCCAAGACCGAGTTGCACGAAATGCCATTGAAGAAAGCCATACGCTCTCGATAGGCACTCTCGAATAGAGCCTTCCACGCCGCGTGCGGTCTTCAACTTGCCGGAACCTGACGATGTACCTACCTCGTTCCGGAAGATGCCGACCTTTCGCTCGCTACTAACAGATGCCGCATATATGCATCCCACGCGAGCGGATCTGTTGGTATAAGTGCCCGACCACCCTCCTCGGGGATACCTATATATCTTTCCTCGGCGGTTTCATGATCGCGGTATGTGAAGGATGTCTGATGGTACTCAAACCTTTCGGGAACTTGAGAGTTCTGAGCCAGAGGCTAAGGTTGTTCGCACCTCGTTCCGTAGCATGGTCCTTTCTTCTTCCTCCCTCAATATGTCAATCGTAAGAAATTCAATCCTACGTTTTCCACAACACGCACATTCGGGAGGATCGCCGCCATTACGAATCAGCGGGTCGGGTGTTCGAGTCATCCCGGGCGCGCTCCTTTTTCCTCTATATGATCAAAAAGAACAGAGGGCTGGAGCGGGATCCTTTTCCGTCACCGGGCCTATTGTTCTATGCGGATAATTGCAATCGCAGCGGGTGAGCCCGTAGCGAACGGCGAGCCGGCCACGGTTGACAATGCCCCCGTCGTAGCGTTGATGGCAAAGGCGGAGACATTGCCAGAACTCAAATTCGCAACATAAGCGAACTTGCCGGAAGGGTCGACCGCGACGGATACGGGCTCATCCCCCGCGACAAAAGGCGAGCCGGGTACGGCCGTCAGCGCACCCGCAGTAGCATTGATGGCAAAGGCGGAGACATCGTTGGTATCTTCATCCGCCACGTAGACGAACTTGCCAGAAGGGTCGACCGCGACAGATATGGGCAAAGTGCCCGTACTAAACGGCGAGCCGGCCGCTTCTGTCAGCGCACCCGTGGCAGCATTGATGGTAAAGGCGGAGACATTGTCAGAACCATAATTTGCCACGTAGGCAAATTTGCCAGAAGGATCGACCGCGACAGATACGGGCCCATCCCCCGCGACAAACGGCGAGCCGGCCACGGCCGTCAGCGCACCCGTGGCAGCATCGATGGCAAAGGCGGAGACATAGTTAGAATCCAAATTCGCAATGTACGCGAACTTACCGGAAGGGTCGACCGCGACAGATACGGGCCTATTCCCCATGACAAAAGGCGAGCCGGCCACGGCCGTCAGCGCGCCCGTAGTAGCATTGACGGTAAAGGCGTAGACATCGTTAGAATTTGCATTCACCACGTAGGCGAACTTACCAGAAGGGTCGACCGCGACTGATATGGGCCAATGGCCCACGTCAAAAGGCGAGCCGGCTATGGCTGTCAATGCGCCCGTGGCAGCATTGATGGTAAAGGCGGAGACAGTGTCAGAGCTAGCATTCACCACGTAGGCGAATTTGCGGGAAGGGGCGACGGCGACAGAACGGGGCAACCCTCCCGCGGTAAAAGGCGAGCCGGCCACGGTTGACAATGCCCCCGAAGTAGCATTGATAGTAAAGGCGGAGATAGTGTCAGAAAAATAATTCGCCACGTAAGCGTAGTACTTGTAGACCGTGGTCGGAGGATTGTGGTCGCCGTCCCCTCCGGCACTGCAGGCCGCGATGCATACCGCCAATAATCCCAATCCGAGAGCCCGTCCCCAATATGCTTTCATGGCAAAACCCCCTTTTTTGGAAAGATGCCCGAGCCCCAGCCCGTTATATATCCCTTTCCTCGCTCGCCGTTCATGCGGCCCAGGCGATAACGAATAGCCGGCCAGGACCTCATGAAAAGTCATCAAGCGCATTGTCGGGAGAGGGTTCTCCCTAAAACTCCAAAGGCTACGGCTCTCGATATACACCCCCTAGAGCCGATATTGGGCGCTATTTGAGTCGATGTCAAGGATCATGCAATCAAGGTTCGAATCCTTGCTTCCCAGCCAGTTCTCCTTCTCGCCTTTATCCCGAGAATTCAACGATTTGCGATAGGACACGACTCTCTCTTCGTTTTCAGTCCGAAACCGTAATTCGTTTGCGTCGGAACGCTCGTCTGTGCTGGAACGTATCTGGCTCTGGGAATGGCCACTGCTACCTTCTGAATTTGACTTCATGAATGGGCTCGACGAACAGTTTTCGCTCGCCGAATCGGGAAGCCAGGTTCCGGGCAACTGATTCGTCCACCGTCAACCGAAGGAGTATGACGTCGGCCGGCTTCCCGACTGACGGTCAGTCGTACTTGTTCACGAACTCGCCCGTCCTGCTCAGGATCTCGGGCCCATGGCGCAGCAGGAAGTGGCCGCCATCCAGGACGACGAGACGGCTGTTTGGTATGCGGCGGGCCACCTGGCGCGCGCCTTCGATCGGCGGCGCGGGGTCGTCCGCAGCGTGCAGGATGAGCGTCGGCGCCGTGATCCGCTCGAACGGGATCTCGCCGACCGTGGGCGTCGAGATCCGGTTGTCGAACATGATCCCCTCGCTGCGTTCCGAGATAGGCAAGGCGTGTTCGAAGACATTGGCGACGAGGAAGTCCTTCTCCTCCCGCGTCAACAGGAATCCTTCCGGCACGAAGATCCTGATCAGGGTCCCTGGCAGCATCTTGACGGCGAGCCAGTAGGCGAAGTCGTATCTGAAGACGAGCGGCGGCGTCGAGGCGATCCGGGCGCCGGGGACCGCCGAGGATAGCAGGATCAGGCCTTTGGTCCGCTCCGGGTAGTCGACGGCGAACCACATGGCCGAGGGGCCGCCGCCGGAGTTGCCGAAGACGAAGACCTTGTCGATCCCGAGGTGATCGGCCAACTCTCGATAAGCCGCTGCCTGCAGGCGGGAGGAAGCGTTGGCCGGTATCGAGGACCTCAGGTAGCCGAACCGGGAAACGTAAAGAAAGCGGCACCCTTTCGGGAATGTCCCGAACTCGTCGGTCAGCGACAGGCCCTGGTCGACGCCGCCCGTCACGCCGTGCGAGATCAGCACCGTCGGCCCCTGGCCGACAAGAAGATATTCGATGTCGCCGTACTTCGACGAATAGATCCGCGTGGGGATGCGGGCGAGCCGGCCGCGCGCCGCGCCCAGGTCGCGGCGGAAGGAGACGTAAGCGACGGCGACGACCGCGAGGGCAAGGATCAGGAGAACGCGGGAGACCCGCTTGGCGACCTGTCTGAACGAATTCCCCGTACGCTCCATGCCGCAACCGCGCCGTCAGGCGCCGATATATCGCGAGCGCAACGCTGTCCGGTCCCCCGCCTCACTTGGCTGGCGGCGTTTTG
This sequence comes from Acidobacteriota bacterium, assembly GCA_039683095.1. Taxonomy (NCBI): domain Bacteria; kingdom Pseudomonadati; phylum Acidobacteriota; species Acidobacteriota bacterium. The sequence continues at coordinate 28,762 of JBDKSB010000006.1, forward strand.
TCGTCGCCGTGCGGGCGCTTGGCCAGGAGCAGGTTGTCGATCTGCGACTTCCAGTGGTAGCCGAAGTGGAAGGGCAAGGGCGCGACGCCGGTCGCGGGATTCTCGTAGGCCTGCCGCAGGTCCGCCTGCTCCACGTTGGTGAAGTCCTTGACGGGCTTCCCGTACCGGCCGAACAGGCGGACGTTCCAGCCGCTCTCCACGAAATAGCGGTACGGCACGGCCGTGTCGTCCTGGAGCACATACAGGCTCCGGTCCAGGATGAACGTCCTCAGCGTCGAGAAATCCCCCCAATGCAGGAGATAGGAGCCCGACTTGACGAAGGTGGTCACGCGGCCGAGCCCGGCGAAGAAGCGGTAGAGGGGCGTCTCGGTCCGGAAGGCCTTGTTCTCGACGTCGCAGCAGAAGTAATAGACGTTCCGGGCGGCAGCGTCCCCCGGCTTGAGGTAGGCGATCCTGATCCCGTAGGGGCGGTGCGGCCGGGCGGTCATCTTCCCATAAGGGGTTTCGGCCCAGCCTCCGTCCGCGCTCGGCAGCAGGCGCTTGACCTCGACGATGTCGTAGCCGGCCCGGCCCATGAAGAAGGCGATGACCGGCAAGGCCCCGTCCACCTTGCTGCGCGTGTAGATGTCGTTCATCTCGCGGGTGATGAAATAGCCTCGCTCGAGAAAGCCGGAGACGAGCTCGCCGAGATCGGCGAAAAAGGCGTCCCGCCACTTGGCCGAGGCCCGGTCGAAGTCGGGCAGGTTGCCGACCGGCTCGAGGCCCATCAGGATGGTCTCGCCCACCCCGGGGTAAAGGACGTCGGAGGTGACGAAATCGGGCCCGCCGAACGGATAGAACACGGTCCGCGTGTCCTCCCGGGCCTCCTTGAGATCGACCTCCGCCCAGATCTTCATCGGCCCGAGGACCGACCTGTCGAAATCCGCCCAATGCCCGCCGACCAGCTCGGCGAAGGAATTCCAGGCGGACTCCCCCATCCAGGGCGCCGCGGCCGGCGTCCGGTCCGGCAGTCCGGCGATGCGGGAAAAAAGCCGGCTGAGCGCCGGATCAGCCGCGGCCGCGGCCTGGGCCGGGGCCGGAGCCTGGTCCTGGCCCGTCGTGGGCAGAAGCAAGCCGGCCGGAGGCGTCTGCGCGGAGTCCTGCCCGCATCCGGACAGGACGGACAGTGCCAGGACCAGGAGGACGGCGAACGTCCCCCGCGACGCGAGCGAAGCGACGTGTTTTCGGCTCATGGGATATTGCGCCATTATCCGCGTTTCCGGGGGAAAAGTGAAGAGCGCCGGGCCCGCCCGTCAAGCGAGGTCGACGGCGTGGGTCCCGGCCTCGATCCGGACGACATGGATCTTGGGTGCCTTCCCCGCCGCGGCCTCGTAGTCCCTGCCGACCCGGGCCTCGAACTCGGCAACGGCGCCCGCCTCGACCAGGCTGATGGTGCAGCCGCCGAAGCCGGCCCCCATCATCCGCGAGCCCAGGACGCCCGGCACCCGGCGCGCCGCCTCGACCAGCGCGTCGAGCTCGGGCGACGAGACCTCGTAGTCGTCGCGCAGCCCGGCGTGCGACAGGTTCATCAGCCCGCCGAAAACGGCGAAATCGTTACGGGCCAGGGCCGCCGCGGCCTCCCCGACGCGGATGTTCTCGCGGACGACGTATTCGCAGCGGCGGAAGACGACGGGGTCGAGCTCGGAGCGGTGGTCGCGGAGCAGGTCCAGGGTGACGTCGCGCAGGGAGCGGATGGACGGGTCGTATGCCCGGAGGGCGTTGACCCCGGCCTCGCACTGGCCGCGGCGGACGTTGTACTCCGACGAGGCCAGCTCGCGCCGGACCATGGTATCGGCCACGACCACCCGGAGGTCGTCCCGCTCGAAGGGCAGGTAATCGAAGGTGAGCGAGCGGCAATCGAGCTTGAGGACGCTCCTCTCACGGCCGTGGATGTTGATGAACTGGTCCATGATGCCGCAGCGGACGCCGACGAACTCGTTCTCGGCCCTCTGGGCCAGCTTGACCAGGTCCAGCTTGGAGAGCCCGAGCCCGAACAGGGCGTCGACGGCGAAAGCCAGGCCGCCCTCGATCGCGGCCGACGAGGACATGCCCGCGCCGATGGGGATGTCGCCGCCGAACACGCAGCTGATGCCGCCGACGCGGTGGCCGGCCTTGACGAGCTGGTCCATGACCCCCTGGAGATAGTCTGGCCAGCGCAGGGGCGAGCGATAGAACTGGCCGAGCTCGCAGCGGAACTCCTGGTCGAAATCGCGGGAGACGAAGTGGCAGAGCCCGTCGGCGCGGGGGCCGACGGCGAAGACGACCGCCTTGTCCGTGGCGCCGGGCATGACGAAGCCCTCGTTGTAGTCGGTGTGCTCGCCGATTAGGTTGACCCGGCCGGGGGAGACGACGAGAAGGGGCCGGCCCGGGAACTGCCTGCGGAACCTGTCGGCGATGACCGGGACCAGGGCGTTCATGATCACTCCTTCCGGCCGGAGTCTATCACGAGACGGAACGTGAGGGAAGGGCCTAGACGCCGAAGCTCATCTTCTGGCGGATCTCGGCCGCCTTCTGCTCGGCCGGGGCCAGGACGTCCGGCCCGAACCGGGCGGCCAGGTCGGACGGATCGCGGAAGCGCCAGAAGGGCAGGACCCAGCGGTACTTGGGAAAGTGCCGGCCCGCGCCCGGCGCCGCGTCCGCCTGGCCGATCGGCTGGATGGGGATGGACGGCAGGAAATGGACGACCGCGTCCAGGGTCTCGGCGATGCGCCGGTCGCCGCTCAGGTCGGCGACGATGAACCGGGACATGGCGCCCAGGGTCTTGACGATCTCGTTCTTGTCGCCCGAACCGGGCAAGTCGAAGTCCAGGACCAGGGGCGAGTAGCCGCCCTTCCGGAGGGGCCTCCTTGACGGCCGCGAGCACGGCTTTCCGCTCCCCCGGGAAGCGGCCGATGACAAGAGCCGTGTTCAGGGTGACGGCGAAGACCTCGTCGCGCGCCTGACGGTGATGGAGGAGCATGCCGACGAGCTGGGCCGTCTGGAGGCTGTCGACCGAGAGGACCGGCTGCTGGGCCGGCATGATGTCCAGGTCGCGCTGGCTGGCCCCCTCGGTGCGGACCTCCCAGAGCGAGGCGCCGTAGACGGCGCAGTTGTCCAGCACCGCGCCCTCCAGGTTGGCCCGCAGCAGCGTCGCGAAGCAGAGGTTGGCGCCGGCGGCGTTGGCCCGGACGAGAGAGGTCTCCTCGAGCACCGCTTCCTGGAAATTGGCGCCGGCCAGGTCCGCCCCGGTGAAGTCGGCCCCGGTCAGGTCGGACTTGAAGAAGGAGGTTCGCCGGAGAACGGCCTTGTCCAGCCGGCTCCGGAAGAGCGAAGCCTGGCCGAGATTGGCGTCGTTGAGGCAGGCGTCGAGCAGGCTGGCCCCGCTGAGGTTGGCCCGGATGAGCAAGGCCGAGGTCAGGTCGGCCCGGTTGAGGTTGGCCCCGCCCAGGTCGGCCTGGCAGAGGTTGGTCTTGAAGAGGTTGGCCCGGCTGAGGTCCGCCTGGGACAGGTCGGCGCGAAAGAGCCTGGCCCGGGAGAGATTGGCCCCGCTCAGGTTCGTCCCCGACAGGCGGGCCGCGGTCAGGTCGGCCCGGGCCAGGTTGGCCCCGGCGAGATCGATCTCGGACAGATCGGCGCCAGAGAGATCTGGTATGATCCGGGTGTTCTTCCGGCGCCAGTCGTTCCAGCGCTCCAGACGGTCCCGGACGAGTTCGATGTGCCCCGCGTCCGCCATCGGCTTAATTCTAGGAGGACCCCCCGCCCGTGTCAACCGGCCCTATCTGAGGATCAGGCGGATGACGACGATCTCGGAGGCCCCGGCGGTCCGGACCGGGGGCCCCCAGCCCTGGACGCCGCTGGTGACGATCAGATGGGCCCCGCCCCTGTCGAGGCGGCCCCAGTTCAGGTCGAACTGGCGGCGGGTCAGGACATCGACCGGAAAGATCTGGCCGGCGTGCGTGTGGCCGGAGAGCTGGAGGTCGACGCCGGCGGCCCTGGCCTTGTCAAAACCGTTGGGCCGATGGGCGAGCAGGACGACCGGAAGGTCGCGACGGGCGCCGGCCAACAGGCGGGCCGCGGAGGCCCGGACGCCCGAGCCGGAGTCATCCCTCCCGGCCAGGGTCAGCGCATCGTCTATGGTCACGGCCTCGTCCCGGAGGAGCCGGACGCCGGCCCGGTCGAAAAAGCCCTTCTCCCCCGCCCGGTTGTACCGCTCGTGGTTGCCGGGGACGCCGTACGTGCCGTACGTCGAGACCAGGCCGCGGAGGGCCCGTTCAAAGCGGCCCGTGTCCTGGTCCTGCCGGTCGCCTTCGAGCACGTCGCCGCCGATCAGGATGAGGTCGGGCCTACGGGCATTGACCTTGGCCGCGAGCTCTTTCAGAAGGCGGTCCGAGGTCAGGTCCCGGAAATGGAGGTCGGCCATGAAGACGACGACAAGCTCCCGTGGCGGCGCGGAGCGCCGGGGGACCTCGATCCGGTAGTCCTTGACCCGGAGGACCCGGAAGTTGACCGCTCCCAGGGCGACGACGAGGACCGGGACGGCCAGCGAAACGGCCAGGCGCCAGTTCCTGGACCGCCGGGAGCGCATGGCCTCCCGCGAGGCGACGCCGCTGAGCCGCAGCAGGCCGGCGGCCAGGTCGACCGCGGCCACGGCCATGACGATATAGAGCAGGAGCGGCAGGGCGTAATAGCCGGCGAGGACGACGGCCTCGGACCAGGCGGTCTTCCGGCCGTGGGACAGCGTCTCGGCCGCGGGATACGCGACGGCGATGACGAGGAAGGCCGCGGTCCAGAGGTTCTTCAGCCGCCGCGGGCCGATGAGCGACCGGACCCGCAGGCAGGCGTAGAGGACGAACGGCGAGGCCAGCAGCATTTCGTTCTGGAGGTACACGCTCGGCTATTATAACCGCTTAGCCGGGCCCAGTCACTTCTTGCGCAGCTTGAGCACGCCCTTGACGCTGTCGAGGTCGACCTGGAAGTGCGAGAGGAAATCGTTGCCCAGCAGCCCGGCGTTCTCCTCTTCGCCCAGGTCGTAGACGATGGCCTTGACGTTGAAGACCGTCAGGCCCTCGACCTCCACGGAGTCGAGGTCGACCTGGTAGGCCAGATCGCCGCCGGCCACGCCCTGGATGCCGACGACGGGCGTGCGGTTGTCGATGCGGATCTCCAGCGCCGCCGCGGCCGCCAGCGGGATGATGGTCGTCGTGGCGCCGGTGTCGATGAAGAACTTCTGCCGGTGCTTCTTGTTGAGGTAGGCGTAGACGGGGATGAGCTTGTCGCCCGGGGTGAAGCGGATGGTGACCGAGTCCTCGTCGCGGCGCCCCTCCTCGGCGAGGCGCTCGAGGGTCCGGACCTTGTCCGCGAACTCGTCCGGGTAGGGCTTCCCGTCGCGCAGGAGATCCTCGGCCCGGACCCATTTCTTCTCCAGGACGGCGGCCTCGGCCCCGAGCAGGCGAAGCTCGAGATCGGCAGGCGCCAGCCGGACGACCGCGTCGAAGATCTCGAGGCCGCCGGAGCCGCGCTCGTTGAGGATCTTGTGGAGGGACGACTTGGCCAGATCGACCTCGACGCCGTCGAGCGAGCCCGCGGCCGGGGCGTCCCGCAGGTTCGGATCGCGGCGGAGGTCGGCGAGGAGCCGGTGGGCGGCGTCGAAGCCGCGGGCCTCGTTATAGGCGCCCGCCGCGGCCGCGATCAGGGGGATATCGGCCGCGGCGGCAAGGAGGTCCGGGGCGAGGATCCGCGCGGCTTCGGCGGACTGCCCCTGCTTGACCAGGGACGAGGTCAGGGACGACATGAAGGCGGCGATCGCGGCCGGTTTCAGGAAGGTCGGCAGGTCCTCGTTCCGGAGCAGGGCCCGGCCGCGGAAGCCGGCCGCGAGGGCCCCGAGCCGGATCTCGTCCGAGGTCCCCCCGGGAAGGGACAAGGCCTGGACGAACGCCCCCTCGCGCGAGCCCGGCCGCACGGTCGAGGCGAGCTGGGCGGGCGGGACAGTGCCTTTCGGCGCGGCGCCGTCGATCGGGGCCCAGAGATAGCCGCGGGAGGTCCCGCCGCCGAAGGTCCAGCCGACGATCCGGCCCTGCTGGAAGAGCGCGCCGGGACCGTCTATCTCCCGGAAGAGGGCGAAGGCCTGGAACGAGCCCGCCCGTTCGAGGGGGCCGGGCTCGACGGCGAGCGAGGTCCGGGCCCCGCTCAGGGGACGCCATTCGAGGACGGCCGAACCGTCGTACGGGTCCAGCTCGGGCGTCTCGAGGCCCGGGCCGAGGTCGAAGAGGCAGAGGACGAGAGGATCCGGGTCGGTCCAGTCGGCCAGAGCCGGAGCGAGCCCGGAGGGGCCGGGGCTTTCGAGACGGGGGGCGCGGGACCCGAGGAACGTCCAGAGCGGAAGGGCAGCCCAGGCGCCGTCAAAGAGCGCGCCTTCGAGGACCGTCGGGGCGCCCCGGGCGGCTTCGTCGAGAACGAAGCGGGCGGCGGCGAGGGACGCGGAAGACGACGCCGGTTCGGGTTCTCGGGCGGCGGAAGCGGCCCCGGCCGGAGCGCCGGCCGCCGGGGCCTTCTCCCCCGCCGCGGGGGCGGCGGGTGCGGCCGGACGCGCCGATGGCCGGAGTCCGGGCAGCAGGAAATAGGCCGCGACCAGCAGGACGGCCGCGCCGGCAACGGCCAACACGGCCCAGTGGACGGACCTCTTCGGCTTGACCAGGGAGCCCGTCAGGAGCGCCCCGCAGGCCGAGCAGTATCTGGAGGTCTCGGGATTATCTGTCTTGCAGCGTCGGCATTTCATGGCTGGACCCCTGTTTTTCCCTGAAATAGTTTAGTCGGGGGCCGGAGGCGGATTTCGGAGGGCTATTTTCCGCCGGCGATCAGGAATTCGTAGACGCATGATTCATGAATGGAATCTATAAGATACATTCTGTCGCCGGTTATGGAGAAGCCGTTGAAACGGCTTTCCGGGGCCGGGACGCTGAACATCAGCAGGCCGTCGGCGTCGAAGACATCGAACCGATAGCACCGGCTCCAATCGTCGACGCCGGGGAATCTCCCGAACTTGTCGGGCTGGAGGAGGAAGGTCAGCACCCAGAGCCGGTTCTTCCCGTCAATGGCCGCGCCCCCGGCGACCGAAGTGACCGAGGGCCAGGAAAACACATGCTGCACGGAGCCGCTTGCGAACAGCGTGTCCCTCATGACGTTCTTGATCTCATAGGGCAAGGGCCTGTCGGCCGAGAGGCGCAGCGTTCCTTCCGCCGAATACCGATCGATCCGGTTCTGGTGGGCGTAGGCGACAAAGCAGTCGTCGCCCGCGCCCGCCGCAAAATGGACCACGTTGGCGTTCAGCGACATCTCCACATTGTCATAGGGCCTGATCTCGCCGAACGCGCGCGCGACCGACCCGCCCTGGTCATAGACGGACAGAAGATGGCGTTGCCTTGGTTCGGACCAGACGGACGCGTCGCCCGGCAGGACGACCCGGCCCGACGAGAGGACGGCCAGGCCCGAGGTTCGGAAATCCTCGGTGATGCTGCTGCCGTTCGTCGCCCCGGCCTCGACCGGCCTGAAGCTGTCCACAAAAGTCCCGTCGGTCCGGAACCTGGATATCCTGCTGTCCGCGATGTAGATCAGGTCCCCTGCGGGGTTCAGCCTCATCAGGTACGGCGAAACGAGATCGCCCGGTCCGAGGCCTTTCCTCCCGAAGGACGAAACGAGCTCGTAACGCTCGTTGAAGCGCTTGACGGCGCATCCTCCCCTTTCGAGAACGAGGATATCCCCGTTGGGAAGCCGCGCCGCGTCGGCCGGATCATAGAGAACATCCTTGTCCTCGCGGCCTTCGAGAGCGCCGATCTTCCCCAGGAGCTCCAGCCGCGGGGAGGACGAGGCCTCGACCTGCGGGGCGTGATTATGGACGTACTTGATCCCGTCGATGATCTCGACGGTGAATTTCGAGGCATCGCCCGGATTTCCCGGCCTGCAGGCCGTCGCCGCGGCCGACGTCCATAGAGAGAGCGCAACGATAAGCGCTGAACGTTTCACTTCTCCTCCCCTGATAGACGGAACATCATTCTGCAAAAATAACAGCTACTCGTCAAGGAATGTTCCATTGAACGACATATTGGCGCCAACGGGACCATGCCATCCTTCCTTCAAGTTCGATCGTGGACATAGGAAGAGGGCCTTCCGGGAACGAATCCGAGCGTGAAGCGATCATGGCCCTTCCATATCCGCGGCCTTTTTGATATGAACATGAGGAAAGATTATCCAGAGCATTTGCTGTTTTGAGGAGGATCCCCACATGAGAAGACACGCGGCGGTCCTTGCCGCGCTGCTTATCTTCGCCTCGGTGGCTCCGGCCGTCCTGGCCCAGAGCCCCGATGAATTCGTCCAGAAAGCGGGCGCGGCCTATAACCAGAAGCGGTATGCGGAGGCCGCAGCCCTCTACGGAAAGGCCATCGCCGCCGGTTCCAACGACGCCGACGCCGCCTACGGCGCGGCCTGCTGTTACGCCCTTATCGGCAATAAGGACAGGGCCTTCGCCTTCCTGGACATGGCCGGGCAGCTCGGCTGGGACAACGCCGGCCATGCCCGGAAGGACGCCGACCTCGAATCGCTCCGGACCGACCCGCGCTGGGAGCCGGCCCTGGCGATCTTCGAGAAGAACGGCCGATACGCACAGGCCATGTGGAGCTCGCCCGCCTGGAGCGTTCCCTACGCCGCCGAGCTGCCGGAAGACCTCCGCATCGCGGGCCTGTCCAGGTTCTGGTCCGAGGTCAAGTATAATTTCGCCTTCCCCGAGAAGCTGGCCGCCCTGGACTGGGACGCGCTCTACATCAGCTTCATCCCGAAGGTGCGGGCCGCCCGCTCCACGGCCGAGTATTATCATGTCCTCCAGGAGCTCTGCGCGAAGCTCCAGGACGGCCACACCAATATCATCCTGCCCCAGGCATACTGGACGACATGGGCCGGGCGACCGGGCCTTCAAACCCGTCTCGTCGAGGGCCGGGTCCTTGTGAGCGGGCTCTGGGACCCCGAGATCGGAAAGCAGGGCTTGACCAGGGGCATGGAGATCGTCGAGATCAACGGTCTGGCGGCGCGTTCGTACGCGGAGAAATACGTCATGCCGCGTCTATCCTCTTCGACGCCGCAGTATTTGGACATCCTGGCCTATGAGAGGTCCCTGCTGATGGGATCGTTCTCCGAACCGGTCCAGCTGACCCTGGAGACGGAAGACGGTCGAACGATCGAGCGGACCGTCCGGCGCCTCCCGCTGCCGGAGCTGACCAGGCTCGCGCCGGTCCCGAACCCGAAGCCCTTTGAATTCCGCGCGCTGCCGGGGAACATCGCCTATGTCGCCCTGAACAGCTTCCAGGACGATGCGACAGCCGACGAGTTCTTCAAGAGCTTCAAGGAAATCGCCGCCTCCGACGCCCTGATCCTCGACCTGAGGCAAAACGGCGGCGGCAACACCAACGTCGGGTACAGGATCATGGCCGCCCTGGCCGAGGAACCGTTTATCGGCTCCCGCTGGTCGACCCGGGACTACAAGCCGGCCTTCCGGTCCTGGGGCCGCCCCGACCGCATGTACACGGAAGCGGCCGAGAGGGTGCCGGTCGACCCGGACCATCATTACGCCGGGCGGGTGGTCGTCCTCGCGAGCGCCCGGACCTTCTCCGCGGCCGAGGACTTTCTCGTCGCCTTCGACCAGAGCGGACGGGGCACGATCATGGGCGAGCCGAGCGGCGGCAGCACCGGCAATCCCCTCTACTTCAAGCTTCCGGGCGGCGGCGGGGGGCTTGTTTGTTCCAAGCATGACGCCTATGCCGACGGCAGGGAGTTCGTGGGAGTGGGTGTCCGGCCGCAGATCGAGGTTCATCCCACGGTCGCCGACTTCCGGGCCGGCAAAGACACCGTTCTTGAAAGGGCCGCGGCGGAGATCGGAAAAAGCCGGCTAAAAAGAGCAGAGCGCCGGCCTTAACCGATAAGATCCACGATCTCCCGCCCAGCTGAAGAACGATATCAGGATAAGTATCGAAGCAGGGCTTATGGAACAAAGTACTAATCGCCCTCGTCAAGTACCTCGCACACAACTCCATCGCCGACAGGATAAGGCTCCTGGCCGAATTTCAGGGAGATCTATGCCAAAGGTCCCGACCCCTCGGCATGAGGCTGGGCTATAGCAAAAATGTTTTGTCGATCTCCCGAAGCCGCCCATGACGTGGTGGCCGGCGGCGCAAGGCAAGGCAACGGGCTCCGGCAAGAAGTTCGAGGGGAAATTCGGCGCCTCCATGCCGATCAGGGCGCGGGCCGGCTATCCGAAGATCGCTGTGCAATACTTACGGCGGGCTGAGGGAATTCCTGAAGAAGGAACTCGGCCAGGGAAAGTCGTTCGAGGCCGTGGGGAAGGAGCTCTAAATCAGCGGGTCGAGGGTCTCCGAGTTCGTCAACATCCTCGGCATCGAGCGGAAAGGGAAGGGCAAAAGCGACTCGAGCATCTGCGTCGACCGACCGACGATAGGCCCCGATGGCGAGTTCAAGATGGAAGCGCCGCGGAAGGGGAAGATCCAGTAAGCCTAGCCTGCACGAGGCTTAAGCCGGCCCATGGGGGCCGGCCTTTTTATTGGGTGCGGGGATATTCGAGGAAATATTATGATTTAATTCCAGGGGCCGTAAGCCCTGCTTTTAGTTCCGCTATGCGTCTTAGCATATTACGTTCATATGTTTTAAACAACACTAAGGTTTCCTCTCTTGCCATTTCAACCTTTTTTGAAACTTCATTAATCGCCAATTCTGCCCGCCTATCAGCCTTGATGAGTTGGCCAGCCTTCGTTTTGTAGTTATTCCAAGCCTCGGTAAATCTATCTTTTAAGGATGCGGCATTCCCTGAATATTTAGTGCGTTCACTTTCCAGGGCCTCGATAGCCCTGTTGAGACTATTAATCTTTTCTTTATCTAAAGTGGTCTTCAATTCTGATTCCAGATTCTCTATTGCCTCGCCTATCTGCATCAATTGTTTAAAATGATGATTAATCATTTCGAAGCAATCCAGCAATTTTCCTACGTATTCCTGAAGGATATCTTCGACCTTAAGGCCGGATAGGGCTATGTCGATTTGACGGGTTGCTTGGCCGATCTCTATCTTGTCGAGGATTAAATCACGTCTGATCGATATGAGCGAAGGTAATATTGGCGAACCGGCCTCCAAATCTCCCAACAGAATCAGGACATAAGAGATGAGTGCCAATATAACAGCCACCTTGATGTTTTGCGAATCGTATGTGTTTATGTTATTGATCAATGCAATCCAGCATCCAAGCGCTGATACAAAGTAAAACAACATAATTATTGCAGCAATATGCGTTCCTTTCCTTCCCAATGGCCTTCTGGGCTGAGGAATATCTCGATAACCGAGCCTCATCGCCAAAATAAAGACGATTGTATAAAAACCCAATAGCACTAAAGTAGATATCTCTGAAATCAATGGAATAATTCGAAATAAGCAAATGGCTATAAAAAGTTGGAGTAATGTATGAAGAAGATATACAAAGTGGGTAAAGTTTGCACTCCCTCCGCCCAAACCATATCTGAACCTTGGCTCCTTGAGAGGATTATTGTGCTGTCGAGAAAATAAAAGTGGAAGGCCTTTTGCGAAATCAACTGTTAGAACGATAGTCAAATACACGAGTCCGATCTGCAGCCAGTCAATATTCTTGTAGGGCGCCTGTTTGATTAGGAGCCAAGTGAGAGTTGCGAGCGCACCGAGAAAAGCCCAAGACGACCACCCGGGCCGCTTTCGTTCTGATTCGATTTGGGCTGCCTCACAATTAATCAGGTCAATTAGTAGTTTCTTTTTTGCATACTGCGTATCTTCTTCATTCATTATTCGACCCCTTACGAGATTCGAATCGTCGGAAAACGCAAACGAAAAAGACTACCTTCTGCTCCCTCCGATGCACTTGGCACAGTTATCAAACGCCTCGGAGTGGGCCTGCACCACGGTTTCAGATGCCCGTTTATTTATCAGCACTTGATTTAACGAGTTCGAGTTGATGCTCCAAGAAAACTGCTCTCTCGAGTTTGTTATCTTTCGAAAACCACTCGCAAAGAGCTCCTTCTTTGTTATTGAAAATGTCGATAGTCTTAACTGTCATCGGCAAGCCGCCTGACTTCAATATAACAACATCGCCTTCCTTGATACTTCGCATTTCTTTCTCCTTTTAGGCCGTAGCCGTTTATTGTTTACTCTTTTCTTCCGGCTCGTCTGGTTCGGTCAGACAAAGGATCGGCTTCTCGCGTGGCGGGAGTTCTCTTATTATTGCAGCACGTTCTCTTAATCTTAGGGCGTCCTCTCTTTTCTTTTGTTGTTCTTGCACGTCCTTTTCCGACGCATCGACTTTTGGTTCTGCAAATTCAGCAGGAGGCGTAACTTCAAAATCAACACCCTGGTCTAGCCGCTTAATAAGATAGTTAAGCGCCCCAAGAAGAGCGATTCTGAGTTCTGGATCCTTCGTTTTTTCAGTCTTCTTCCCATAATCTTTGATTAATTTGTCGGCAATCTTTTCGAGATCTTCTGATACGCGCTCCTTTTCATATGTTTCTATGGGCGCGAGGACTTTAGCAGGAACCTTCTTTTCTTTCAGTTCGAGTCGATATTTCTTAATCTGGAGTATGGCCAGATAGAGTAATACGATATCCTTTATTGCGTCGACAATGCAGTTCGCAACATCCGGTAAAGCATTCAAGAAAACATCAAGACTATCGTTGGAGACCGCCCGGATTGTAGGGCTCGATGCATCATTGGCCGCAAGAAGGCCGAAGGTCTTCATATGCCTGTTGAGTTTAACGATCTCTTTTTGCAGCCCGTCAAGATTGTTATTAAAGAGGCCAGAAGGAAAGAGTATGCCCACTTCATACTCATTTTCACGGGTAAAATCACAATAAATCTCCATGTCCTCCAGTGTGTCTTTAATAATCTTAGCCTGGTTATAAAATTTGATAGTATTCTCAACGTGCTTTTGTACTTCGGTTATCGCTTGCCCAGGCATTGATATATTGGTTTCAATAATGTGTTCGAGCTTTAGCACGAGATTGTCCCCGACAAAGTCAGTTGCCTTTATTGAATCGAGGAAGGCTTTCTGGCTGGGAGAAAAACTATTACACGAACTTGTCTTTAACACATCCTTTAAAGCCTGATCGGCCTTTTTAAAGGCGTCGGCATTCGGCTGGTTTGGCTGAGTGATATTTTGAGAGAATGTTCTGTGGAAGGCCTGAAGAAGTGGGATGAGATTCAGTTTTTCATTATCGCCGACTACATCCCACATTATGGAATTGAATCGTTCAAGGTTCATGCCCATCCTCCTTAAGCTATTAGATTGATGCTAAGACGCTCCATATATCTTGTCAAGCGCTTTGAAACCGCCCTTCCTCTGCCCTTCTCTCACCACTTGGCACGCTTTCTGCCCCTTACCCAGCCAAGGGCAAGGCCTGGCAAGATCTCCCCGCCCGAGGGCCAAATATAACCATTACATCCGTGTAATTTCGTGGCATAAATAACTTCGTGGAGGCCCGAATGAGGAACGAAAAGTTGATCACAGCGCCATCCCCCAAGCTTGCGGCCTTCAAAACTGAGCAGAACTTGAGGATCTGGCTGCACGATGAATACTGGGACAATCGCAAGACGCTCGAGGAGATCGGCAAGCACCCTGATATATAGGCTTCGCGAGATGGCCGCCGACATCGACCGCAAGGTCGAAATCCTCAATGTCCTCATCGACCGGGCAGTCATCAGAGGCGGGGAACTCCATATGTTCTGGAAAGAGCCCTTCGCCGCGTTGGCCTTGTTGGGCGAAGGGGTTATAACTTGTCAGACTTGGCAGGGCCACGGGGATTCGAACCCCGGTCTGATGGCTGAGAACCACCTGTCCTGGGCCTCTAGACGATGGCCCCGCAAGGGGCAATAAAAATAGCAGAATCCCCCCGGGGTGTCAACCGCGAACGGGGCCGTTTCCGGCCGCCGCCGGGGCGTCTTCCTTCGGAAGGCGCTTGAAGACAAGCGCCAGGCAGATCATCGCGCCGGGGAACGTCACCGCCCACAGGCTGGCGATCCAGATCAGGGGATGGACGTACATCTGGAAGGCCAGGAAGGGGACGAGGAGCCCGTTGGCGGCGAGAAATAGCCGGGTCGTCCGCTCGAGCCGGCCTCCGGCGAAGACGGCCGCCGCGAACAGGGTCGAAAGGCTCATGAAGCTGTAGCCGAGTATGTCGACCGCGTAGAGGAAGGAATCGAAGGGCTTGAAGAGCAGGAACTCGATCCCCGCCGTCTCCCCCCGCAGGAGATGGGGCACGACGATCGTCAGCTGGGTGAAGTAGACGATGCCGATGAGCGAGGCGTAGGCCGTGGCGAAGGCGATCCCGACATGGCTCCAGACCTTCCGGGCCTTCGGCGCGCAATGATGGACGCAGACCATCGTCACGACGAAGGCGAAGGCCAGCAGCAGCGACGGCGTCAGGAGCAGGATGAGGCCCTTCGCCGTGCTTGGGCTCTCCGGGCCGCCCTTCGATCCCAGGATGCCGAGCCATTCGGCGAGCTGGGCGACGACGTAGGCCAGGCTGAAGACCGCGGCCAGGACCGCGGCCCGGAACCCGAGCCGGCCGACCGAACGAGTCGCGCTGCCGTCCATCATCGGTCTCCTATCGCCGCCCGGCCAGGAGCATCTTGGCCGCCGTCTCGCCGCCGTTGAGGCGGTAGAGCATGGGCACGGGCCGGTCCAGGCCCTCGACGAACTCGGGCGCGTTCTCCCAGCGATAGTTGAGGATGTTGGCGTAGTCGGAGAAGTGCTGCCAGCGCCGGCGCGGCAGGTCCATGACCATGTGGATGTGATTGGCCGGCACGCCCATCTTGGCCTGGTTCGCCGGGACGTGGTCGAAGGTCAGGAAAGTGTGCGGCCAGGTGTAATCCGAGGCGTGGCAGATCCGCTCGGCCAGGGGCGCGGGGAGCTCGATCGACTGGACCTCGTCCTGGACCATGGTGTATAGGCCGGTGAGATCCGAATAGCCGAGGCGGCCCGCCAGGCCCTTGAGGCCCTTGGGCGAAAGGTAGCCCACGGAGAAGCCCAGGCCGGGGAAATAGAACTCGACCGCCTTGAACAGGAACCACTTGTCGGCATAGTCCAGCGACGCGGCGCCGGAGTTGTTGCCTTCGATGAAGCCGCGCTCCATCCAGGGCTCGCCGGCGCAGGCCTTCAGATCCAGGCCGAGGGCCCTGGCATTGGCCCCGACTTCCCAGGGCTCGTAAACCTTGCGGAAGTCCATGAACAGCGTCGGCCGGCCGCCGGAGAGGTAGCAGTAGGCGATCATCGTCATCAGGCCCTGGTTGTCGTTCTCCGTGGCGAACGGGACGACCGCCTTCCGCCCGGTGTGGTCCTCGCTCGAGTTGAAGAGCGTCTCGGCGATGTCGGCCGTGGTCATCGGCAGGCCCCGGCGGTCCGAGCCCCAGGCCAATTGGTTCGTCCAGCCGCCGGCGACGGCGTTCAGGTCGCGCATGTAGTTGCGGATGATGAGGTAGAGGGCCAGGCCCTCGTCGAGCTTGGCCCTGTCGGCCGCGGTCAGGGCCGGGGCCTTGGCCTTGGCGGTATAGATGTCGCGCCCGGTCCGGACGATCTCCTCGGTGTCGGCGAAGATGCGGTCCTTGAACTTGACGTTGACGGCCCAGTCGCGCAGGGCCTTGAGCTCCTCGGGATCGTAGCCGCCCTTCTTGCGGAGCATGTCGGCGAAGAGCTTCATGGACTCGCGCGTGCTCTCCAGGCCGAAGATGCGCCGGACGGCGTGGACGTGGTTGAGGGCCGTCTCCATCTGCATGGAGTCGGTGTCGATGGACACGAAGCGGCGGCCCCGGAGGGCGACGCGGGCGAGCACGGCGTAGGCCAGGTCCACGACCTCGTCCTTCGTCCGGGCGTCGAACTCCGGATTGAGCCCGGTCTCGGGCATGTTGCCGATGACCATGGGGCAGAGCCGGCCCGTCTGGGCGTAGGCGCCGACCAGGGCGTCGATGCCGACGACGCCGGGCTTGGGGGCGTTGTTGCCGCCGACGCAGGCCAGCGGGATCGTCGGGGGGAAGTGGGCGGTCAGGGCCATGGCCGTCTTGCCCGGGAAGAACCAGGTATCGGGGGTCATGATGACGGCTTCGACGCCGGCCGCCTTCATCTCGCGCGCCCCGGCGTCGGCCGTGCTCTCGCTGTCGACCAGCTTGGAGCAGACGAAGACATTGGGGGCGGAGCCGTCGGGCAGGCGCAGGCGCTTGGCCAGCAGCCCGGCCGTCATTCTCCCGATGTTGAAGGCCCGCGTCCGCGAGTCCTCGTCGACACGCGGGTCGCAGGGAACGAATACGCCCAGGGTGGGCGCGCCAGGACTGGCCTTTCCGACGAACGGCATGATCTCCCTCCCTCTCCTGCGGACGGCGCGCGGCCGGCCCGCCGTCAGATGTATTCGATCGTGGCCGGCGGCTTCGAGGTCAGCTCGTAGGCGACGCGCGTGACCTCGGGCAGCTCGGTCGTGATCCTCTTCGAGATCTTCATCAGCGTCGCCCAGGGCAGGGGCGACGGCTCGGCCGTCATCGCGTCCTTGCTCTCGACGGAACGGACGATGACTATGTTCCCGAACGAGCGCTGGCCGCCGACGATGCCGGTGCCCTTGTCCTCGAGGAGGACGGCGAAGGCCTGGAAGGGCTTGTGGGCGGCCACCTCTTCCTCGACGATGACCGTGGCGGCGCGGACCAGGGCGACTTTCTCGGGCGTCACCTCGCCGATGATGCGCGTGGCCAGGGCCGGGCCGGGGAAGGGCATGCGGTTCCAGATCGATTCGGGCAGGCCGAGCTCCTTGGCGACGAGGCGGACCTCGTGCTTGAAGAGCTCCTTGAGCGGCTCGACGACCTTGAAGCCGAAGCCTTCCTCGGGATCGATGCCGATCTGCTCGAGGATGTTGTGCTGGGTCTTGAAGCCCTTCTGGGTCTCGATGATGTCCGCGGCGATGGTGCCCTGGATGAGGAAGCGGGCCTTGCTCTTCAGGACCTCCTGGCCGAAGGAGCTGTAAAAGGCGTAGCGGAAAGCTTTGCGCTTCTCCTCGGGATCGGCCTTGCCCTTGAGGGCGGCGAAATATTCCTTCTTCTTGTCGGCGATGTCGACGTGGATGCCGAGGTCGCCGAAGATCTTGGCGATCTCCGCGGGCTCGCCGGCGCGCATCAGGCCGTGGTCGATGAAGACGGACTTGAGCTGCGGGCCGAGGGCCCGGTGGGCCAGGACCGTGCAGGCGGAGCTGTCGACGCCGCCGGACAGGGCCGAGATGGCCTTGCCGTTGCCAACGGTCTTCTTGATCTCCTCGACCTGGTTTTCGATGAACTTCTTCACATTCATGGGGCTGGCCTCCATAATTTGGATGCCCCATCATATCAAAAAAAGAGGGGCCGGGCCTAGATTTTTTAGCGTCGGGCGAGGGCCGGGCTTGACCCCCTCCGGAGGCCGGCCTCACCCCCGCGTCGGGGCCGATTCACCTCGGAGACCGCCGCGGGCGGCGATTGACCGCCAGACCCGGCCCTGGGAGAATCGGCCCATCGCAAGGAGGGCCCCATCCAAGGCTATTGCGAAAAAATGGGGCAGGATACGGGGATTCCTCTCCAGGCCCTCCTTGCCCTTTCTCCTCCTCCTCGATGTCGCTCCCGCCTCCCGAGAGGCGGGAGTCTGTCTCCGGCGCCCTTTGCATCCGCTCCCCCATTTCGGCTACCATAGCCTTCCATGATCACCGAGGAGGAATCCATGACCCGCCGTCCCGTCGCCGTTCCGCTCGTCGTCCTGGCCGTTGTGCTGGCCGCCGCCGCGCCGCTGCGGCCGGCCGCCTATCCTTCGACGCCCCTCGAGAAGAAAGTCCAGGCGCTCGCCGCCAAGCTCGCGCCCGAGCTCGTCGCCATCCGCGAGGACATCCACGGCCATCCCGAGCTCGGCCTCCAGGAGACGCGCACCTCCGGCATCGTGGCCGACTATTTCCGCAAGCTCGGCCTCGAGGTCCGGACCGGCTACGCCAAGACGGGCGTTATCGGCATCCTCAGGGGCGGCAAGCCCGGTCCGGTCGCGGCCTTGCGGGGCGACATGGACGCCCTGCCGATCACGGAGGAGACCGGCCTGCCCTTCGCCTCGAAGGCCACGGCCGTCGTCGGCGGCCGGGAGACCGGCCTCATGCATGCCTGCGGCCACGACATCCACACGACCGTCCTGCTCGGCGTGGCCGCCGTCCTCGCGGCCGTCCAGGCCGACCTGCCCGGCACGGTCGTCTTCGTGGCCCAGCCGGCCGAGGAGTGCTGCGGCGGGGCCTCGATGATGGTCGCCGACGGGGCCTTCCGGGATATCGTTCCCCAGGCCTTCTACGCCTACCATGTCGACGACACGCAGAAGGCCGGCCGCCTCGGCTACGTCTCGGGGTTCATGTCGGCCAACGTCGACGGCTTCACCCTCGAGATCGAGTCGCAGGGCTGCCACGGGGCCGCGCCCTGGCTGTGCGTCGATCCGATCCTGGTCGGGGCCCAGATCGTCACCGCCCTGCAGGCCGTCGTGTCCCGGGAGACGAACGTCGAGGACAACACCGTGATCACCGTAGGCTCCTTCCACGCCGGCTCGGCCCCCAACATCATCCCCCGCTCGGCCCGGCTGGAGGCCACGGTCCGCAATTACGGCGACGACCGGCGCAAGGTCCTGCGGGACAAGATCACACGGGTCATCGCCGGGATCTGCCAGGCCGCCGGGGCGAAGTACGACCTGGCTTACGAATTCGGGACGCCGTCGGTCTACAACGATCCGGCCCTGGTCCGCGAGGCCCTGGCCGTGGCCGGGCGCGTCCTGGGCTCCAGGGACGCCCTGGTCGAGCAGAAGCCCGAGATGGGCGGCGAGGATTTCAGCGCCTACGGGGCGATCGCCCCGGCGGTCATGTTCAACCTGGGCGTGGTGCCGGCGGACCGGGAGTCCACGGCCCTCCACTCCCCCACCTTCATGGCCGACGAGGCCGCCATCCCCATCGGCGTCGATCTCATGGCCAACATCATCCTCGACCACCAGGCCAGGGCCGCCAGGGCGCCCAGGACCAAATAGCCGGGTTGAACCGCCGGGCCCGGACGGCTAAACTAGGGTTGGCGGCCGTCGCCGCCCGGCAAAAACAGGAGGATCGACCATGAAAAGAACCCTCGTTGCCTTCCTCGTCTTCAGCCTGACGCTCGTGAGCTTCGGCTGCGCCAGCTGGAGCAAGACGGCCAAGGGCGCCACCATCGGCGCGGCCGGCGGCGCGGTCGTCGGCGGCATCGTCGGCAAGATCGCCGGGAACACCCTCCTCGGCGCCATCGCCGGCGCGGCGGTGGGCGGCGCGGCCGGGGCCTACATCGGCCGGCAGATGGACAAGCAGGCCGCCGAGATGCGCCGGGACCTCCAGGGCGCCAGGGTCGAGCGGGTCGGCGAGGCCATCAAGATCACCTTCGACTCGGGCCTGATGTTCGACACCGGCAAGCACGACCTCCGCGCCGCCAGCCAGGATAACCTGACCAGGCTGGCGGTCATCCTCAACAAGTACCCCGACACGAACATCCTGATCGAGGGGCACACCGATTCGACCGGCACCCGCGAGATCAACATGCCCCTTTCCGAGAACCGGGCCAAGGCGGTGGCCGCCTACCTGGCGACCCGCAACGTCCTGTCGTCCCGCTTCACCGTCCAGGGCTACGGCCCCGACCAGCCCATCGGCGACAACGCCACGGTCGACGGGCGCCAGCAGAACCGGCGCGTCGACCTGGCCATCATGGCCAACGACAAGATGAAAAAGATCGCCCAGGCATCGGTCAAGGGCGCGGCCTGAGCCCGTCCGCAACCGTTTGGCCGGGTCCGGGGGTTCAGATATAATGGATCCATCCTCGAACTCGGGAGGCGTCATGACTACCCAGCGCGCTCGTTCCCTCAAGATCGTGTCCGGATCGGCCGCGGCCCTGGCCGCGCTGGCCCTGCTGGCCGTCTGGCCGGCCTCCGGCCTGGCCCAGTACGGGTCCACGATGCAGGACCGGCCCGAGCCCCGGGCCAAGATGCCGATGGCCTTCGAGACCTCGGTCAACCTCGGCGACCTCTGGTACATCCAGTCGTCCGAGAAGGTCAAGGGCGCGGGCGAGGAGATCTCCAGCCCCGGCTTCAAGATCGATTCCTGGTACCCGGCCGTCGTCCCCTCGACGGTTCTCGGCACCCTCGTCGAGAACAACGTCTATCCGGACATCTTCTTCGGCCGGAACCTCGAGAAGGTCCCCGCGGCCCAGTTCGACGGGCCCTGGTGGTACCGCCGGGAATTCACCGTGCCGATCGGACCAGGCCTGACCCGCAAGACGCTCGAATTCGACGGCATCAACTACCGGGCCAACGTCTGGCTCAACGGCAAGAAGGTCGCGGACGCCGCGACGCTGTACGGCGCCTACCGGCGCTTCGCCGTCGACGTGACCTCGGCCCTGACGGCGGAGAAGAACGTCCTGGCCATCGAGGTCATCCCGCCGAGGCCGGGCGAGCCCACGATCGGCTGGGTCGACTGGAACCCGGCCCCGCCCGACCGGGCCATGGGCCTCTTCCGGGAGGTCCGGCTGAGGGTCACGGGCGACGTTTCGATCGAGAACCCGTTCGTCGTCACCAAGCTCGACCTGGCGGCGTTCAAGGAGGCCCGGCTGACCGTTTTGGCCGAGCTGGTGAACCACGCCGACGCCGACGTCTCCGGCACGCTCCAGGGCCGGATCGAGGGCCTGCGCTTCACCCGCGAGGTCGCCCTGCGGCCCCGCGAGACCAGGAGGGTCGAGCTGACCCCGGAGACCACCCCCGAGCTCGTCATCAAGGACCCCCGGGTCTGGTGGACCCACGATTTGGGCAAGCCCGAGCTCTACACCCTCGGCCTCTCGTTCGTCATGAAGAAGGGGTCGCCGGAAAAGGAGGCCCCGCCGGCTGCGCCGGAGAAGGGCCGGGAGAAGCCCAGGGAGCGGGACCTGCGGCGGATGCCGGGCCTGCCCCGCGTCCTGCCTTCCGACGCGCGGACGGTCCGCTTCGGCATCCGCGAGGTCGCCGATTACCGCACCGATGACGGCTGGCGCGGCTTCAAGCTCAACGGCCGCAAGATCCTCATCCGCGGCGGCGGCTGGGCCGACGACCTGCTGCTCGACGTCAAGCGCCGGAAGCTGCAGGCCGAGGTCCTCTACGCCCGCCACATGAACCTCAACGCCCTCCGGCTCGAGGGCTTCTGGGGCACCAGCCAGGACCTCTACAACCTCTGCGACGAGAACGGCATCCTGATCATGGCCGGCTGGAGCTGCCACTGGGAGTGGACCGATTACCTCGGCGGCCGCGCCGACGAGCCCTACGGCGGCCTGGTCACGCCGGAGCTCATCGGCCTCGCGGCCGAGTCCTGGAAGGACCAGGTCCTCTGGCTCCGCAACCACCCGGCCATCTTCGCCTGGGCCGAGGCGAGCGACATGATCCCCCACCCCGATCTCGAGCGGCGCTACATCGCGATCATGAAGGACATCGACCCGACCCGGCCGACCCTCGTCTCGACCAAGGACAAGACGAGCGAGATCACCGGCTTCTCCGGGGTCAAGATGCGCGGCCCCTACGACTACGTGCCGCCGGTCTACTGGTACGTCGACAAGGCGAACGGCGGCGCCTACGGCTTCAACACCGAAACCGGCCCCGGCCCGCAGGTCCCGCCGCTCGAGAGCCTGCGCAAGATGATGCCCGAGGACAAGCTCTGGCCCATCAACGACGTCTGGGACTTCCATTGCAGCCGCGGCATGTTCAAGGACCTCAAGCGCTACAACGAGGCCATGGACCGGAGGCTCGGCCCGCCCCGCGATCTCGATGACTACCTGCGCAAGGCCCAGTTCCTGAACTACGAGGCCATGCGGGCCATGTTCGAGGCCTTCGTCGCCAACAAGCCCAAGGCGACGGGCGTTATCCAGTGGATGTACAACTCGGCCTGGCCCAAGCTCTGGTGGCAGCTCTACGACTATTCCCTGCAGCCTAACGGCGCCTTCTACGGCGCCCGCAAGGCCGGCGAGCCCGTCCACATCCTCTACAATTACGGCAGCCAGGAGATCGCCGCCGTCAGCAGCTCGGCCGAGGCCGCCCCGAAGCTCAAGGCGACCATCAGGGTCCTCGACCTGGACCTCAAGGACATCATCGCCAAGACGGTCGAGTTCGGGCTGGCGGCCGACGAGGTCAAGATCCTCGACGTCCTGAGGCTGCCCGCCGACCTGCCCCCGGCCTATTTCCTCGACCTGCGCCTGTACAAGGAGAAGAACCAGCTCGTCGACGCGAACTTCTACTGCCTGTCGGCCAAGCCCGAGACCCTGGACGAGGCCAACTCGACCTGGTACGTGACGCCGATCAAGGACTTCGCCGACCTGACGGCCCTGAACAACCTCAAGCCGGTGACCCTCAAGGTCGGAAAGAAGGCCGCCAAGGACGGCCCCCTGACCAGGATCACCGTCGAACTCTCGAATCCCTCGACCGACCTGGCCCTGATGGTCGAGATCCGCGTCGTCCGCGACGCCTCGGGCGAGCTGGCCCTGCCGGTCTTCCTCGACGACAACTATGTCACGCTCCTGCCGGGGGAAACGCGCAAGATCTCCGGCCTCGTTTCGACGGAGGACCTGGCCGGCGAGAACCCGGTCGTCAAGGTCCGGGGCTGGAACGTCCTGGCCGCCGAGAAATGACGGGTCTCTCCCGGTCTCGGGCGACGGAAGCCGGGCGGAGCCGGGCCGCCGGCCTCCGGGCCGCGGTCAGGGGGGCGGCGCTGGCCGCGGTCATGGGCACGGCCCTGGCTGCCGCCTCGTGCCGGAGCGGGCCGCCGGCGGCCGGCTCTGACCCGTGCCGGACCTTCCTCTGCGACCACGACGGCATAATCCGCGGCGGCACGGCCGCGCGCCGGCTGTCGCTCATCTTCACCGGCGGGTCGTTCGCCGACGGCGGCGAGGTCATCCGCCGGACCCTGCGGGAGGAAGGCGTCAAGGCCGCCTTCTTCTTCACCGGGGACTTCTACAGGACGCCGGAATTCGACGGGACGATCCGGGGGCTCATCGCCGACGGGCATTACCTCGGCGCCCATTCCGACAAGCACCTGCTCTACTGCCCCTGGGAGGACCGGGAAAAGACGCTGGTCGGCCGCGACGAGTTCCGGGCCGACATCGAGGCCAATTTCCGGGAGATGGCCCGCTTCGGCATCCGGCGGGAGAACGCCCGCTTCTTCATCCCGCCCTACGAGTGGTACAACCGCGACATCGCCGCCTGGGCCCGGGGGATGGGCCTGGCCCTCTTCAATTTCACGCCGGGCACGTCCTCCAACGCCGACTACACGACGCCGTCCATGCCCGAGTACCTTCCGTCGCAAACGATCTACGACCGCATCCTGGCCTACGAGGAAAAGGACCCCCGCGGCCTCAACGGCTTCCTCCTTCTCGTCCACATCGGGACCGACCCCGAGCGCACGGACAAGTTCTACCTGCGCCTCGGCGATCTCATCAGGGAGCTCGAGAAGCGCGGCTACGAGTTCGTCCGCATCGACGAATTATTGCGCTTGGAATAGCGGGGAAATACGGCCGCTCAGCTGACGCCGGAAACGCTTAGGCCGCCGAGCCGGGACTCGGGAGCTACTTTTTCTTGATCGAGTCGACGAGCGCCCGGAGCTTGTCCTGGCCGGGGTTGATCTCGAGCGATTTCGTCCAGGCCGCGAGGGCCTCGGCCGTGTTCCCGAGCTGGTAGTGGCAGGTGCCCAGCCAGTTCAGGATATCGATGTTGGCGCCGAAGCGGGCCAGGTAGTCCGCATAGTGCTTGATCGCCTCCTGATATTCGCCGAGGGCGTGACAGGCCTGGCCGTAGAGCGCCGGGACCTCGGGCGCCGGGGCCTCGGCGCCCGTCCAGGGCCCGAGGACCTCCTTGACGCGCCGGTAATCCTTCAACCGGAAGAGCGCCTGGGCGTAGGCCACGGCGATGTCGGGCCGCCGCGGGGCGCGGGCCTGGGCCGCGGCCAGCCTGGCCCTGGCGGTTTCCAGGTCGCCCAGGTTCATTGCCTGGAGCCCAGTGGCGAAAAGGTCCTCCCCGCCCTCAGGGGCCGCGCCGACGCTGGAGACGACGCGCGGCCGGGGCACCGCCGGGGCGGGCGAAACCTCGAAGTTCTCCTTGGCCGAGGCCATCTCCCGCCCCTGGCCGTCGAGGAGGGTCACCCGGGCCTGATAATAGCCGGGCGGGAAATCCGCGAGGGGCTGGGGCTCGATCACGGTCTCGCCGGCCGGGCCGGCCGCCAGGCGCGCGGTCCTCGTCCGGAACGGCTTGTCCTCCCGGAGGAAATCGTAGCGCAGCGAGGCCGAGCTCCGGAGCGCCTCGGTCGCCCCGTAGACCTGGAAGAAAAGGATGAGCCGGTCGGCGGAGGCGAAGGTCTTCTGCGCCTGGCACAGGAGCTGGGTCTGGCCGGCCTTGAACGGCACGCGCTCGCCGGCCGCGCCGGACGGCCGGCTCTCGGCCCCGTAGGCCAGGAGCAGCGGGCTCAGCCGCGCGCTCCCGCCGGGCTCCGGGACGTCGATCGTCTGGGACGAGCCGGTGAACTCCTTGGACAGGACGTTCTTGACCAGGATGTCGAAGTTGTAGCGGCCTGGGAGGAGCGGGAAGGCGTCCTGCACGGACAGCGATTGGGCCCGGACGCTCTCGAGCTCGGCGGCCGTCAGGCTGACCGGGAAATCCTTGTCGAACTGGTAGACCGTCCTGCCGGTCCCGTCGGAGACCCGGCCGGTCAGCCGGAAGCGGACCTCGTAGCCCCCGCCGGACTCCTCAGCGGTGATCCGGGCCGGCTCGATCGTGTAATTAACGAAGCTCGCGCCGTCCGGATCGCGGATGACCTGGACCAGCATCTGGCCGGCGACGTAGTTGGCCGTGTACTCGACGTCGACGAAATCCTTGTATTTCAGGATGGCGTCGGCGTAGGCGGTCTCGACCTTCTTCTGCGGCGCCGCGTAGATCTGGGCCATCAGCCGGTTCGAGGCCAGCGATTCGCGGCCCGGGTAGACGGTCTCGCCCGGGATCAGGCTCAGGGTCTGGGGCGCCAGGTTCGGGGCCAGCTCCTTGAGGGCCTTGTAGGCGGCCTGATCGGAGGACGAGGCCCCGGTCCCGCGGGCCGAGTCCCGGTAGCCGCCCATCATGTCGGCGACCAGGCTGCCCGGGCCGTCCCCGGCCGGCGAATAGAGGATGAAATCGCCCGTGCCGTTGCGCTTGAAGAAGATGACGTTGAACCCGGCCGGCAGGCCGAGCGATTGATCGCCGAGATAGAACCAGATCTCGACCGGGTAGACGCCGTTGATGTCGGTGAACGCCTCGACGTTCTTCGGCGGGCCGAGGAGGATGTAGATGCGGCCGCGGTCAGTCTTCCAGCCGGGGACCGGCGTTGACCGTCCGTAGACGGAGTTGGCGTAATTCAGGCGCTTGTAGTGCTCCTCCTCGTACTCGTTGCGCGGCGTCGCCGGGTCGGGGTCGCGGTGCTTCCAGAAGGCCTCGACGAAGATGTCCCGCTCCCTGTCGGTCTGGAGCTTGAGGAAGACCTCCCGCTCGTGCTTGGTGATGAGGTACGGGACCTCCTCGTTGAGCCACTTGTCGTAGCGGTCCGGCAGGGACGGCTTGGGCTGGCCGGCGGCGGGGGCGGCTGAAAGGGCGAGGAGGAGCAGGAGGGCGGCGAGACGCTTGGTCGCGATCATGGGCACCTCGCCCCTACTCTAGCGGATTCGCAGGCTTTCGACAATCAAAAGAGAGCCCGGAGGGCGCCGGCCCTCCGGGCTCCGAGGTTCTGTGCGCGCGGGCCCCTAGAACTCGTACAGGAAGCTCAGCCGGAACGATCGGGGCGCGACGATGCCGCCGACCTTGCCGAACTCGTACTGATAATCGATGGAGGTCGGCGTGTTGGTGTTGAACAGGTTGAAGACGTCGAGGACGACGTGGACCGCCCCGTACTTGGCGATGGGGATGGCCTTCTCCAGCCGGAAGTCCAGGATGGCCTGGGTCGGCAGGTAGAGCGGATGGTCCGATCCGACGATGTACCCGGTGCCAGCGCCGATGACGCTGTTAGCCGGGTTGCTCCACTCCGAGTGGACAGGGATGTCCACGAGCTCCCAGACCGGGCGGCCGGTGTGCAGGCGGAAGCGGGCGCCCAGATCCACCTCGACGCCCGGGACGGTGTACGACCCGGACAGCTTGAACTCGAACTTGGGGGTGAACGGCAGCGGGCCGGTCATGTTGTTGATCGTGTAGTTCAGCGAGCTCATCCAGTTGTTGTCGGTGACCATCGGGCCTTCGAAGTTCATGTCCTGGGAGTAGATGCGGTTGGCCATGCCCTTCGAATGGGAGTAGAGCAAGGAGCCCAGCATCTGCCAGCGGTGCGCGTAGCGCTTGTTGAAGACGAGCTGGTAGCCCTGGAAGTCGCGCTTGGGCTTGATCCCGTCGAATGACCTCATGTTCTCGACCCGGTAGTCGGAGTTCTGTCCGATCCAGTGGATGTCGGAGCCGTTGACCTCGCCGTCCTGGTTGTAGTCGAGCCACTTGATGCTGTAGAGCTCGACCGTGTTGCCGTCGAGGTCGGTGAACGGCACGCGGTCATAGGGCCAGTAATCGCCCGCGGCCAGGTCGAGCGCCGGGACGCCGGTCCGCAGGACCGGGATGTTGGCGAAGATATCGGCCGAATGCTTGAGGATGAAGGTGCCGCTGACCGAGAAGTCCTTGAGGATCTCCCGCTCGAGGCTGACCGTGAACTGGTCGGTGAACTGGTCCTTGAGGTTCGGGTCGGTGTTCAGCCTCCAGGAGAAGCGGTCCGACGGCGCGTAGCTGACGGTATCGTAGGGCTCCAGGCTGCCGACCACCCGGGCCGCGGCCCGGGTCTCGTTCGTGTCGATCAAGCCGTCGCCGTTGAGGTCGGCCTGGTCCCAGGGGACGCTGTAGAACTCGGTGGTGCGGGTGACGAGCGGGGCGTCCGGGCCGTAGCGGCGGAGGTACTCGACCGTGATCGGCAGATAGTAGCGGCCGTAGCTCATCCGGGCGATGGTCTTGGCGTCCTTGGTCAGCTGGTAGGTCAGGCCGAGGCGCGGCGACCAGGTCCTGAAGTCGAAGATATTCGGCGTATCGTCCCGGACCCGGAGGACCGTCGGGTGGCCGATGTCCGTGGGCGTGGTCAGGGGCGCGTATTCGAAGCCGTGGCCGTACTTCGTCGTCATCCGGTCGTAGCGCAGCCCCAGGTTGACGGTCAGCCGCTTGACCGGGTTCCACTGGTCGTCGAAGAAGAAGGCCAGCGAGTCGGACGTGGCCACGGTCAGGAACGGATTGACGGCGTCATGGTAGTTGTAGAAGATGAGGCCCGTGTCGCCGTACCAGCTCTGCATGTACCCGACGTTCTGGGTCCAGCGATAGGGATAGAGGAAGTTGCAATAGTTCTGGAAGTAGCCGTTCAGGGTGTTGCTGCGGCCCTTGGTGAACTGGGCCCCGAACTTGATGTCGTGCTCCCCGAGGAAGTTCTCGGCGTAGTGGGAGCCGTCGACCTGGATGGTCTGCCGCATCGACTTCCAGCCCTCGATGTAGGGGAAGGCGCCGTTGATGCCGTAGGTCGCCCATTTCCACCAGTTGATGTAGCCGGGGTGGTCCGGGGCGTCCGAGGGGACGTGCGGCGTGTCGTTGGTCCAGAATCCCAGGTACTTGGCCGTGATGATGGTCGTGCTGGTCGGCAGGAACTGCCACTGGCCCGAGACGGTGTCGTTCCCGGTCGCGACGCCGTAGGTCATCGAGGTGTCCCACTGGGGCTCGCTGCCCCAGCTGCCGCCGCTGTAGTCGCTGTTCTCGTGGTGGTACGAGATCCAGGCCCGGTGCTTGGTGAAAGGCTCGGCCGAGACCTTGAGGTCCCAGTACTTCGAGTTGCTGGGGACCGGGATGCTCCAGCGGGCCCGGTGGCTGACCGCGTTGTAGTAGTCGAAGCCGCCGTAGAACCAGATCTTGTCCTTGACGACCGGCCCGCCCAGGGTGGCGTTGATCTCGTAGTCGCGGTCGCCGGACACCGGCGCGCCGTAGAGATTGTTGGCCGGGGAGTCAGGTTTGGTGATCCAGAGCCAGCTCTTGCCGTAGGTCTCGGCATCGCCCGGCATGTTCGAATGCCGCCATTTGACCGGCTCGAAATAGACGCCGGCGTTGCCGTGGAAGCTGTTGCTCCCGGACTTCGTCAGGACGTCAATGGCCGCGCCCGAGAAGCTGCCGTACTCGGCCTTGGATCCGAGGGCGACGACGCGGACCTCCTCGACGGCGTTGTAGTTGACCTTGACCAGGGAGCCGAAGGACGAGCCGCGGGGGTTGGTGGCGTTGACGCCGTTGACCAGGAAGACGTTCTCGTTCGACGAGCCGCTATAGGCCGTCGGGCTCGGGAGCCAGCCGGCGTTGCTGCCGTGGTCGAACATGCCCGGCGTCGTCAGCGACAGGTCGTAGAACGCGTCACGGCTGGTCGGCAGCCGGCTGATCATCTGGTTCTCGAGCTTGGAGTCGATGGCCGAGCTCTTGGTGTCGATGATCGGGCTGGCCGCCAGGACCGTGATCTGCTCCTCGATCGAGCCCGGCTCCATATTCAGGTTGACCTCCATGGCGCCGCCGGCCGAGATGCCGACCTTGTCCTGCACGGTGGTCTTGAAGCCCGGCAGGCTGGCCGCGATCTTGTAAACCCCGACCGGCAGGTTGAGGAAGACATAGGTGCCCTTGGCGGAGGTGACCGTCGCCCGCTTGCCCGAGATCAAGGCCGGACTGGTGATCTCGACGGAAACGCCCGGAAGCGGCTCTCCCGAGGCCTCCGTGATCGTGCCCGTGAGCTTGCCGTCCAGGATGGACTGGGCCCGGGCCGCGGGGACGGCGACGAAAGCCAGGCAAACCGCAGCGGTGATCATGCCCACTAGGAGTTTTTTCGCCATTACTTTCTTCTCCTGTCTCTCTTGTTCCCACTGATTCCATGCCCCCGCGGGCGCCGGCCCGGCGGGAACGGCCTCTCCGCCATTATGATAGCCACGCCACCCCTTTCTCACCTCCCCCCGCGGCAAGATGGACGTTTAGAAATAAAACAAGACAGGAACCAAGGTCATGAGCGGGAAAAACACATCGCTCCGCATGGCTTCAGGATTCTGCCGTTTGGCTCGCCTCTCCCTCTGTCCGGATTCTATACATTTGGCCCCGGAGTTGTCAAGGCGCTACTTCTTGATCTGGGACTTCAGCGATTCGATGAGGTCCCCTAGGAACTTGACGCGCTCCGGATCCGTCACGCCCGCCCTGGCCTTTTCGAGGTACTCGACGGCCTTGAGGAAGTCGGACTTGTTGACATAGCAGCGTCCGGCCATCTCAAGATAGGCAGGATCGTCCGGCTTCAGGGCCAGGGCCTTCTCGAAGCTGGCCAGGGCCTCGTCGACCCGGTTCAGCCCGAACAGGACGAGGCCGGAGTTATAGAGCAGGTCGGCGTTGGAAGGGTCCAGGGCGGCGGCCTTGCCGTATTGGGCCAGGGCCTGCTCGGGCTTGTTCTGGCGCTGGTAGCAGGCGCCCAGCTGGAAGAAAGCGGCGGCGAACGTCGGGCTGAGCTCGGTGACCTTGATGAAGTCGGCCGCGGCCTCTTCGATCATGTTCTTGCGGAGCAAGGCGATCCCCGAGAGATAGAGGGCGTTGGGATCCTGCGGGTTCTTGTCGAGCACGGCCTTGAGCGAGGCCAGCGCGCCGTCGTAATCGCCCTGCCGGATCTTCTCGGAACCTTCCTTCACCCCGGACTCGGCCTCCTTGAGACGGGCTACCTCCCGGACGAGCGCCTCCGTGGCCATGACGACAGGCGGGATCTCGACCTTCTCCATCTGGGCCTGGGGCGTCAGGAGCTTCCACTCGTCCTCCTTGTCCGCGTAGCCTTCCTTCTTGAAGACGACCTTGTAGTCGCCGCGGGGCAGGCCGACGAACTTGAAGCCGCCCTTCTTGTCGGTCTTGGTCGAGAAGCTGCGGCTGGAAACCGTGTCGCGGATGGTGACCTCGACGCCGGCGACGGCGTGCTTCTGGGGGTCGATGACCGTGCCGGCGACGTGGTACTCCCGGTACTGGGCGGCCAGGGGCGCGGCCAGGAAAACGCCAGAGGCGATGACCGCCGCCGCTAAGCCGTTAAGGCCGATTCGGGATCTCATGGCTCACTCCTTTGTGACCTTGAAGGAATTCGCTCTCGCGAGCGCCTGGTTCATGCGGGCCGCGTCGCCGCGCCGGTCGTAGATGTCGGCCATCAGGAAATACCCCAGGGCCTTGAGCTCCGGCGTCCCGGCCAGCGACAGCCCCTTCTCCACCTCGGCCTGGACCTCGTTGAGGGAGGCGCCGGCGTCGAGCAGGCCCCGGCCGAGCATCAGCCGGCCCTCGGCCAGCTTGGGGGCCAGGGCCACGACCTGCCGCATCTCGGCCAGCGAACCGGCCTTGTCGCCCAGCCGGAAAAGGACCCGGCCGAGGTTGAAGCGGGCCTTGTAGTTCTGCGGGAAGGCCGCGATCTCGGCCGCGTAGGAGGCCCGGGCCTCGTCTAGCCGGCCCTGCTCCTCGCAGAGCAGGCCCAGGTTGAAGTTGGCCAGGGGGAACTTGGGGGACTCGGCCAGGATGGCCTGGAGCTCCGTTTCCGCCTGGCCGTACTGTTTCGCCCCGACCCGGCACGCGGCCAGGGTCAGGCGCGTCCGGGTGATCTTCGGCTGGGTCTCGACGGCCTTCTCCAGGTACGGCAGGGCCCCGGCATAATCCCGCCGCTCGAGGTAGACCTCGCCGATCAGGGTGCAGGCCTGGGTGTTCTTCTCGTCGACCGAGAGGATCCGCTTGCCGAGGGCCAGGACGTCGTCCTGCCGGCCCTCGTCGAGCAGGATGTTGGCCAGGCTGGTCAGGCCGGGGACGCTTTCCGGATCGTTTTTCAGCAGGATGTCCAGCTCGGCCTTGGCCTCGGCCGGGCGCCCGAGCTCGACGTAGCAGGTCGAGAGGAGCAGCAGGGCCTGGGGGATGGACGGCTCCTCGCGGAGAGCGGATTCGAGGGAGGCCGCGGCTTCGGCGTACTTGTTCTCGAGGATCAGCTCGCCGGCCCGGGTGACGGCCATGAAAACGGGCAGCTTGTCCTTGGGATCGGCCAGCGGGCCGCCGCCGCCCGATGCCCTTCTGGGCGCGACGGGAGCGCCGACGTAGCCGAGGGCGGACAGCCGCTCCATGGTCTCCTTGTCGAGATCGGCCGCCTGCGGCGCGGGCGCGTCCCGGCCCGTCTCGGCCATGAGCCGGTCGAGCTGGCCCTTCATCCGCCGGGCGGTGTCCGGGGCCCGGTCGAAGAGGTTGACCTGCTCCCCGGCGTCCGCGGCGAGATCGTAGAGCTCGGGGCGCGGGGCGTCGATGTACTTGTACCGCGGCGTCCTCAGGGCATGGAGGGAGCTCCAGCCGAACTGGATGTTCGAGGCCATCGCCTCGCCGTAGGCGGGGACCTCGTCCTTGCGGGCCGGGTCGAACATCAGCCCGACGAGCGACCGGCCCTGGACCTTGACCGGAGACTGGGCTCCAACGAGGCCGAGGATGGTCGGGAAGACGTCGGCCGTGCTGACCCCGGCGGGCACCCGCTTGCCCCGGAGCGCAACGAACGGCGTCTCCACCAGGAACGGCACGTGCATGGAATAGTCGTAGACGAAGTAGCCGTGCGTGCTCTCGCCGTGGCTGCCGAGGGACTCGCCGTGATCGCCGACCAGGACGACGACCGTCGACTTGTCCAGGCCGCCCCGGGACAGCCACTCGGTCAGGCGGCCGATCTGGGAGTCCATGAAGGCGATCTCGCCGTCGTAGGCCCCGTACGGGCCGCGGCGGCCGTACTCGGAGGCGTAGGGCTCGGGCGGGGCGTAGGGCACGTGCGGGTCGTAGAGATGGACCCAGGCGAAAAAGGGCTTGCCCCTGGCGGTCTCGAGCCAGGCCAGAGCGGCGTCCATGACCTCGTTGCCGGGCCTCTGGACCTCGCCCAGGTCGAGATGCTTGTACTTCTTGAGGTCGAACTGGTCGTCGTAGTGGGCGAAGCCCTGCTTCAGGCCCCAGCGGCCGTCGAGGACGAAGGCGCCGATGAAGGCCCCGGTCTCGTAGCCCCGGCCCGCCAGGACCTCGGCCAGCGTCGTCTGGTCCTCGCCGAGCGCGGTGTTGCCGTTGACCCGGACGCCGTGATAGGTCGGCAGCATCCCGGTCATGATGGTCGTGTGGGCCGGCAGGGTCAGCGGCGCGGCCGTGGCCGCCTGCTCGAAGAGGACGCCGCGGCCGGCGATGGCGTCCAGGTTAGGCGTGGAGACCCCGGCATAGCCGTAGCAGGCCAGGTGGTCGGCCCGGGTCGTGTCGAGGGTCACCAGGATGACGTTGGGCTTGACGACGCCCGCCGCCGACCAAAGGCGGGCCAGGCGCGCCGCCGGATCGCGGGGCCGCAGGACCAGGACCAGCCCGGCGGCCGCAGCGACGAGGACCGGCACAAGGATCCAGGCCCGGCGTCGCCGCCCGGAAGGCCGCGCCGGCCCGCTAGTAGTTCTGTCCCGTCGTTCCGGCATTTTTTCGGATCGCCTCGTAGAGCGCCCAGACGGCGCCCGGCCTCATGTACTTCATGGCCCGGAACGCCTTATCGCCGTACTTGGCGTTCGGGTCGTTCCAGACGGTTTCGTTCGGGTCGACGTAAGCCTCCGGCGTCTTGAAGAAGTAGCCCTGGCCGAAGGGGCTGTAGACGACGTGGTAGAGCCCGTAGGCCGTGTGCATCCCCTCGTCGACAAGGCCGTTCAGGACCAGGTTCGCGGCAAAGGCGTAGGACGTCCCGACCCAGACCTCGTCGCCCTGCTGGCTCCGCAGCTGGCGGCCGTCGGCCCGGCGGCCGTTGACGGCGCCCATGACCCCGCCGCCGAAGCCGAGCACGTTCTTCTCGTAGATCGTGCGCAGGGCCCGCTGGACGTCGGCGGGCGGGACGAGGGGGTCCCGGCCGTCGGCCTCGAGGCCGAGCATGCCGGCGTACCAGACGCCGAAGAGCTGGTCGGTCATGATGTCGTCCGTCGTCGCGTCGATGTGGAAGCAGCCGGCCCGGCCGTCCCAGAGCTTGCGCAGGGAGGAGCGGCCCGACTCGATCCACTCCTTATATTTTACTAGGATGCTCGGGATATCCAAATCCCCGGCCCGGTAGAGGCCCCGGCCGGCCAGCGTCTCGCCCATGCGCACGGCCGCCTTCAGGCCGGCCAGCCAGAGCAGGCCGACGTAGGCGCTCTCCCCTTTCATCCGCCAGGTGTCGTAGGTCTGGTCGGGGATGCCCTCGTTCAGGGGGACGTGGCTGATGCGGTCGCCGAAGCGGGCTTCGAGGGTGTCGAGGGCGGTGACCGAGGCCTGGAACATGCGCATCAGGAAGCCGATGTCCCGCCCGCCGGCGGCCAGGAAGTCGCGGTAGGCCCGCAGCGGCAGCTTCGGGTTGATGTCCTTCCAGACGTTGGCGTTCTGCCAGTCGAAGGCGTTCAGGATGACCCAGGGGCGCTGCCGCGGCGAGCCTAGATCGTGCGGCGCCATGCCGGGCGTCTTGACCGTGCTCCAGTAATAGCCGAGCTTGTCCGGCGGCACGTCGCGTGGATAGGTGACGGCGTACTGATAGGCCCGGAAGCTGGCGTCCTCGAGCGGCAGGGTGCCCGCGAGCCAGCTCAGGTGGGCCGTCTCGAGCTCGGGCCAAAGGCGCAGGACGTGCCAGCAGTAGGAATCGACGTCGGTCGTCCCGTACATGAGATAGTCGACGCTCTCGAGGTAGGTGTGGAGGTTGGTCGAGGCGTCCCAGATGCTCGTCTCGGTCAGGACGTAGAGCTCGTTGAGCAGGGCCTGCCGGAACCAGTCGGGCAGGCGGGGATTGGTCAGGCAGGGCTTCTGCCAGGCGTCGACGGCCTGCTCCCACTCCCCCGCCCGGGCCAGGGCCTCGGCGGCGATGCGGAAGGCGTTCGTGCCCTCGGCCCCGAAGACGGCCGTGTATTTCTTTTTGTGCCTGGCCCCCTCCCCGAACTCGTAATAGGGCAGGTCCCAGGCGACGGCGAACGGGATCTCGAGGCGCTCGCCGGGCTTGATCGTGAAGGTGACAGCCACGGCGGCCCCCGTCCCCTGCCCCGGCCCGGCCGGGGTCGAGGGACGGGACGCGTCGAGCTTTCCTCCGGCGGCGAAACCCGTCCAGATGTCGGCCCCGTCGCCGCGCGGGTCGAAGGCCGCCTGGACCGTCACCTGGGCCTTGCCCGGAAGGGCGCTCGCGGCAATGGCCATGGACCCGGACATGGCGTTCCCCGCCCGGACGTCCTGCCCCTTCTTGCGGAAGAGGACGCCCTTGGCCCGGCCGTCCTCGGCGACCTCGTTGTAGTTGCCGTCGCTGCGGCGGTCCCAGACGAACGAGGCCTGGGGCGCCTGCCCGGCCTCCGGCCGGGCCTCGACGGCCTCCCAGCCGACCATGTTCTCCCAGGTCAGCAGGATCGTGACGTCGGCCGGGGCCTTGGTCGGATTCTGGGCGATCCACTTGTAGACGGCGACGGGGAAGCTCGTCTCCTTGTAGTTGCCGGCGATGACCGGCGAGAACTGGACGACGGCCAGCTTCACCGGCAGGTCGGGGTTCTCCTCGTACGAGAAGCCGGACTTGGGATAAAGGGCGAAATAATCGCCCTGGCCGACGGGATAGTTCCAGGCCCAGGCCCGGAGGCCGGACCCGGCCGGCGGCGCGGTCGTCGACAGGGTCCGGGCGACCGTCCGGCCGCCGGACCTGATGAAGACGTGGAACTGGTCCGCCCAGACGGTGTCCTCGACCATCCAGCCGAGCTTGAGGAACCAGGTCGAGAAGTTGCCGTTCATGAGCCGCTCGAAGCCGCCGGCGCCGATGCCGCCCACGGGGCAGGCGCTGCCCTCGGCCCGGGCCTCGATGTTCCCCGGGGCGATGGTGCGGCCGAAGCGCTCGAGCGTCGTCCCGATCGGACGGTCGAAGGCCGCCTGGGGGAACCCGGCCAGGTTCGCCGCCGAGTAGTTGAGGGCCGCGAGCGCGGCCCGGACCAGCTCCCTGGCCGGCTTCGCCGCGGCGCCGGACCGGGCCGAGTCGATGAGCCGGTCGAGGCGGCCGTCGATCTCCCGGCCGGCCTCGTCGGTGATCCCCTTCTCGGCCAGAAGCTGGGGATATTTAGCGATCAGCTCTTTCCTGGCGGCGGACGCCGCGGCGTCCTGGGCGGCCGCGGGCAAGGCCGCGGCGGCCGCGAGAACGATGATCGCGGCGATCGCTCGCCGGAGGGCTGCGGTCTCGGGATGACGCATCATGATGGTATCGCTTCCTTGTTTTTCGGGCCGGACCGCCGGCGGACCAGGATCGTCAGGAGAATGATCATCGCGCAGTCGACGGCCGGGATGACCAGGCCGTGCCGCAGGCTCGAGGCCTCGGCGATCTTGCCCGCCAGCCAGGGGGCCAGCATGCCGCCGGCCAGGCCTACGGCGATGACGACGCTGAAGGCGGTGCCGGTGAGCTCGGCGAACGTTCCCCCGACCAGGGCCAGCGTCGTCGGGTAGATGGCGGCGAAGCCGAAGCCGATGAGCACGGCGCCGGCCGCGGCCGCCGGGCCCGACGGGGCCAGGATCATGAGCAGGGCCGCGGCCAGGGCCAGGACGGCGCTCCCGAGGATGAGCGTCTCGGCGCGGACGGCGCGGACCAGGCGGCTGGAGACGAGGCGGCCGATCATGATGGCCGCCCAGTAGCCGGCCAGCACGAGGGCGGCCGGGCCGGCCCCGACCCCGAAGGTCTTCTGAAGGTAGGTCGAGATCCAGCCGCCGACCGTGAACTCGTTGGCCGACTGGAAGAAGAGGATGAAGGCCGTCAGCCAGAGGAGCGGGCTGCGGACGATGGCCGCCGCCGACTTGAGCGGGAAGCCTTGGGGCTGCTTGGCCCGGGGGAACCGGAGCGCGACGTAGATGACGAACGGCACGAGGCTCAGGAAGCAGGCCAGGGCCAGGATGGGGCCGACGCCGAGGGCCTCCCGCATCGTGCCGATGAGGAAGGGCACGAACAGGGCGCCGAAGCCGAAGAAGATGCCCAGGACGTTGAGAGCCGAGGTCCGCTTCTCGCCTTCGTGGAGGCCGGAGGTCAGGGCGTTGGTCCCGCCGTTCAGTCCGCCGCCGCCGAGGCCCAGGACGACAGCCGCGCCGAGCACGAGGCCGTAGCCGGAGGCCCGCGACAGGGCCAGGAAGGCCAGTGCGACCAGCAGGGCCGAGACGGCCAGCACGGCCTTGAAGCCGAAGCGGTCGACCAGCGGCCCGAAGAAGAGGGTCGTGACCAGCATGGCGAAGTTCATGGTCAGGAAGAGGTTGCCGGCCGCCCCCGCCCCGAAGCCGATGCGCTCGAAGAGGGAGGGCAGGATGGCCCCCAGGATGGCCATGACGAGCCCGAAGGCGAACATGCCGGCCCAGGCCGAGGCCTGAAGCCGGGCGGTGGAGGCGGCGGGCCGGCCGGCGGCGCCCATTGTCACTTGGCCTTGCCGCGCTTGGCCGCCGCCGGCTTCTCGCCCTTGAACGGCCGGGCGTAATA